>JAKSMF010000001.1 GCA_024400775.1 Bacteroidales bacterium
TCCACGTGGGAGAAGAGACCATACCGTAAGGCCAGTGCCCGCGTTTGTTGTTTACAAAACCATCCGTAGGATAAAGATGGAAAAGGTCGGTTTTCATCGGCATGGCATCATTGAACCAACTTTGCGGAATGGTGTGCTCCCGATTGTAGCAATCGCCTTCTTGACTGTAATTGCCACACTTGTCGGAACCAAAATTAAAATAGTATTCCGCTGTGCCGCCGGGAATGTCGGAATAGATATCCCAAACTTTTCCGTTGGCATTGACATCAGTGGAAGTGTAGGCTGTCCACAAATCACCATACTCAATAGCGGAATGGTTTTTAATGATATTGAAAAGTGCGGTACGCAGCTCTTCCCCACTCTTGCCGACCGCGGAATTGTAATATCCCGCAGGGACTTGGGCAAAGATGCCGGAAATCGCGAAAAATAGTACGAAAATGGTAGAAAAACACCTCATTTTAATGCAATTTTAGGCGGCAAAATTACAAAAAAAACAGGACTTTTGTCACCTCCACCGCTTCACGCACATCGTGAACACGCAAAATGCTCGCTCCTTTTTGCAAAGCAACCGTATTCAAAATGGTCGTTCCGTTGAGCGCTCCTTCTGGAGTTGTATTCAACAATTTATAAATCATAGATTTACGGGAGATTCCGACCAACAATGGAAGGCCGAATACCTGCAAAGCATCCAAGTTTTTAAGCAGAAGATAGTTTTGTTCCAAAGTCTTTCCGAAGCCGAAACCGGGATCGAGAATGATATCGACACAGCCCGCTTTTTTGAATTTATCAATCTGATTTCCAAAAAACCGCATTATTTCCGCCAATGGATTCTCTCCCAAAGTCAGTTGCTGCATGCAGTTGGGTTTAGCGGTTGTGTGCATAAGAATGTAGGGAACATGCAGCCGGCCAACCACTTCAGCCATACGCTCGTCAAATGTACCGCCGGAAATATCGTTGATGATGGCGGCACCGGCATTGACCGAACGTTCAGCGACCTCGCTACGCCACGTGTCAACTGAGATGACGGCCTCCGGGAAATGGCTGACTATGAGCGACAAGGCACGTCCAATCCGTCGCCACTCCTCTTCCAACGGCACATCGGGCGCACCCGGCTTCGTGGATGCGGCACCCAGATCGATAATGGCAGCCCCTTCCGACAAAATCTGCTCCGCCCGACGCAAAATGGATGCGTCATCCACATAACGACCGCCATCATAGAATGAGTCGTCGGTGACATTCAAAATACCCATCACTACCGGATGTGACAAAGAGAATAAGCGAGAGCGGATATTCATTGATGATGAATTTTATAATTAAAAATATAAGGCACAAAGCATGACATCACTGTCACGCTTTATACCTTATATATTATTTAGTAAAGAATTATTTTCCCAACTTGTTGAGGATGTTGTCGCCACAGTCGTTTACAATCATCTTATACCATTTGTCGGGATAAGCCGGTTGGTCAGGACTTTCGCACTGCGGTATGGCTGCCTTAGTGGTCAGGAAACGTCCGTTTTCTTCTTTTTTCACATTGCCGTCATTATATTTCACCAACAGATAGACGTACAATTTTTCCCAGGCATCACGAACTTTGTGTGCGGCCTGGTGTGAATAATCCGTCAATTCGCGTTGTGCGGCGGCGGGATCGGTTTCATACATCTTCACAATACGCTCCTGCATCTTCTTAACATCGGTAATGAAAGAAGACTCGAGTGAGTTCTGCAATTCATTAACGTGTTTAATCATATCGCTATAGCGGCTATAAACAAGCTGACTGACTTTGGTGAAGGTCCAATATGCAGAACTTGCGGAGTATTCGGTCATTGAGCCATTACCTTCTCTAAGTTCGTAAGGTGCGTTCAAGATACCGCAGAACATCGGGATATAGCAGGAAGAAGCGGCATCATCGACGCCGAACCAAAGGATACCGCCAAAGCCGTCGGGGAGATTAGGACGGCACTGAGCGACGAAGGAGAAGCCGGTCTGCTGTGTTGCGGTAGCGCGTTCGTGGATATATTCTTTGCCGTCAACGCTCCAGTTCATCGGGCGCCAACGATAGGGACAGCCATAAGGGCCAGCACCCAGATCCTGGGTCATATCCATGGAGGTGCCTTCGTAATGATCGCGCATCAAATGCATAATTTCCTGTTCATCCAGCAGATGGTCGGGCTTAATCCACAACGGGAAACGGTGTCTGAGATTGTCGCCACGGGCGTAATCTTCGTATGAAGCCATAGCGCCGGGGTTGCAGCGATAGAAAGCCATCCAGACGCGGGCATCGCAGAAACGCGCACCTTCAAAGTCAATCGGAGCGTAAGCATCGCAGAAGCTGAAGTCAGCATCAGCGGCATCTTTCGGATAGTATCCTTTCAATTTAGCGAAGGAGATAACATCATGAGAATAAACCGTTTGAATGTCGGGTAAAAAGATTTTGTCGAGTTCTTTATTGGTAATAGAAGTTTTTCCATCACGCAACGGGAAAGTGGTGATACGGGCCTGGTTGGCGTGACCGCAGATGTAGCCATCGGGGATACGGCGGGCAACCCAAACAGCACCATTGCTCCAGCCTTTCACGGTTTTACCTTTGGCATCCCTCATCTCTTCACCTTTCCCTATCAGCTCGAAAATCCAAGCTTCGTTGGGGTCGGCGATAGAGAAAGACTCGCCTTCGCTGTGATAACCGTAAGCGTCAAGCAATTCGCTAATCACCTTGATGGCTTCGCGAGCGTTTTTAGCACGTTGCAGAGTGATATAGATGAGAGAGCCGTAGTCGATCATACCGGGAGTTTTCCACAATTCGGAACGGCCGCCGTAGGTGGTTTCGCCAATCACGAGCTGATGCTCGTTCATGTTACCCACAACTGCGTAAGTATGAGCAACTTCCGGAATTTTTCCGAGACGTTCGCCGGTATCCCATTCGATAACGTCGCGGTAGGAGCCTGCGGCATGGTCGGCAGCGGCGTAATAATAAAGTTCACCATAAAGCGTGTGAGAGTCAGCGGCGTAGGTGACAAAACAGCTACCCGAAGCGCTGGCTCCCTTGGTGATGATGAAGTTCGTACAAGCGGAAACCCGCGTCAAACACACCGTACAGAGCACCAGTACGATGACAAGGAATAATTTTTTCATATAAGTGAAGATTTAATTAGGCAATGGGTGAATGCATGACATTGGGAACAATCAGCAGCGGCATCGGGGCGAAATTCAGCAACTGACGGGTGGTGCTGCCCAACCAGAAAGCGGTAGCATCATCTTCCACTTCACGCATAATGACAATCAGGTTGACATCTTCTGCCTTGGCCCAGTCAACAACGGCGGTACAAGGGGTGCCGGCTGTTTCGAGGGTGGAAACGTCATAGCGCACGTTGGCGATGTCGCACATGCCGGCAGCGTGGTGCAGCTGAATGTTGATGGTGTGCTTTTCGTCCGGATAGTTGGGATCCACAATGCCGAGAAGTGACAACTTGGCAGAGAAGTCGCGAGCGATTTCTGAAGAAAGTTTGATTTTCTGCAAAGTTTCAAAACTCATGTCTATCGGGAGGAGGATGTTGGTAAGGTCACGTTTCACATTGACGTGAGCGCCGATGATGAGAACGGGGACTTTGGTAATACCGACGACCTTCATGGTGTTGCTGCCGATGAACATTTCTTCAAAGCCGGAAGCGCCGTGAGAGCCGACGACGAGCAGGGCATCGGGAAGATTGTATGCATACTGGGTGAGTTTGATGTGCGCTTTGCCTTCAAGAATGACACCCTGGATTTCGTTCTTAGGTGCTTCGGCGCGAGCGAGGGCAACCATCTCATCCA
The DNA here is from genome assembly GCA_024400775.1 of Bacteroidales bacterium. GTDB lineage: Bacteria > Bacteroidota > Bacteroidia > Bacteroidales > WCHB1-69 > UBA1756. Next base: position 3,811 of record JAKSMF010000001.1, read on the forward strand.
ATTTGAGATGGGCTTTTTTCAACATTTCATCTTCGTCAGTCACATCCAACTTGATGGCTGCGGTAGGAGTTTTCACCCATACGATATGGATTTTGGCGTTGTTTTTCAAGCCGATGGCAACTGCGTGGCGCAGTGCGTTTTCCGAATTTTGGGAGAAATCAACCCCCACTACGATGTTTTTCATAACATTTATGGTTTTAAGATTTTAATATCCAATAAAGAACTTTGGCAATTTCAAGAATTGCACCGCAAAATTACAAAAAAAATTTCTGATATAAAATAATATAGTATAAGAAATCATAGAAAGATTTTGCTTTTCTTCTATAATTTCATTTTAATACATAAAGTTCATTTCTGACGATAATTTTGAAAAAGTTCTTCATCGGTCTTTAATTGTAAAAAAATAATCATACCTTTGCAGCCGCAAGCCGTAACGGCCATTGTTTTCAAGAATTCATTAATTAGTAAAAAAATAAAAAAGTAACCAGATGAAACAGACATTATTAAAAAGATTTTCCAGCTACATGGCCATTGCCACCACGTCGGATGAAAATTCCGAAACCTACCCGAGCACACCCAACCAACTTGTTTTCGGGGATTTTTTGGTTGATGAATTGAAACGCATCGGACTGACCGACGTGAAAAAAGACCAATACGGGTATGTAACGGCCACGCTGCCGGCCAACTGCGACAAGGTGCTGCCCACCGTCGGCTTCATTTCGCACTTCGATACCGCCCCCGACATGCCCGGTGCCAAGGAACCGCGCATCATCGAAAATTACGATGGCAAAGACATCATGCTTGATGCCGAAAGCAACACCGCCCTCACCCTCACCGACTTTCCCGAACTGGCGGGTTATGCCGGACAGACGCTGTTGGTAACCGACGGCAAGACGTTGCTCGGTGCCGACGACAAAGCAGGCATTGCCGAAATCGTCACCGCCATGGAATACCTCATCGCTCATCCCGAAATCAAACACGGAAAAGTGCGCGTCGGCTTCACCCCTGACGAAGAAATCGGCCAAGGCGTTAAGTATTTCGACACCAAGGGCTTTGGTTGCGATTTCGCCTACACGATGGACGGTGGCGCCATCGGTGAACTGGAGTATGAAAACTTCAATGCCGCATCGGCAAACATCAAAATCCAGGGGCGCAACATTCACCCCGGCTACGCCAAAAACAAGATGGTGAACGCGCAGTTGATTGCCATGGAATTCAATGCTATGCTGCCGGAATTCCAGAAACCGCAATACACGCAGGATTACGAAGGTTTCTACCTGCTCGTCCATATGGAAGGCACTGTTGAAAACGCCTCCCTCACATACATCATTCGCGACCATGACCGTGCGAAGTTTGAAGAAAAGAAGGCCTTCATGCAGAAAATCACCGAATACCTCAACGCAAAGTACGGCGACCGCATCACCTGCGACATCAAAGACCAATATTACAACATGCGTGAGAAGGTGGAACCCGTTTTCCACATCGTCACCCTGGCGGAAGAGGCGATGAAGTCGGTTGGTGTTGAACCGCACGTTCAGCCCATCCGCGGCGGCACCGACGGAGCAAACCTCTCCTTCAAAGGCCTCCCCTGCCCCAACATCTTCGCCGGCGGCCACAACTTCCACGGAAAATACGAATACGTTCCGCTCGAATCCATGGTGAAAGCAACGGAAGTGGTGACGGCAATTGTGCGCGGAATCGCAAAATAGGCAGGAAGTGGGAAGTAGGAAGTAGGAAGCAGGAAGCGAGAGGTGGGAAGTGGATTATTTCAAATAAAACAAAATTAACAACAACTAACATTAACTCATTATGACTCAGTATAAAGGATTCTAACACAACCCTAACTCTATTATTATGAACGAACTCATCTCACGTCTCGCTTTACAATTTCAGCCCAACATCGGGGGAACAACTATCAAAAAACTATTAACCTACTATGGCAGTGCAAGTGCTGTTCTTGCCGAAAAAAGCAAAGTCAGTCCGTTTGGGAAGCGGGTGCCACTGCCAAAACTGACGGCCGAAATACAACGGCTGGCCGAGCAGGAACTGCGTTGGATGGAACGCTACAGCATCCGGCTCTGTTTCTGGAACGACGACGACTATCCGAAGCGGCTCACCACCTGTCCGGATGCGCCATACTTATTCTATTATCGTGGAAATCACATATTTAACGAGCAGAAGATGGTGGCAGTGGTGGGCACACGCAACATCACGCCGTACGGCAAAGATGTTACGCGAAAGATTATTGACGAATTGAGGCAATACAATGTGTGCGTTGTCAGCGGGCTGGCGCGCGGGGTGGATGCGGTGGCGCACGAACAGGCGCTGGACAGCGGACTGAAGACGGCGGCGGTGATGGGGTGCGGACTTGGTACGATATATCCCGACTGCAACGAGCGGCTGGCACGCCGCATACTGAACGAAGGCAGCGCGTTGGTGTCGGAATTTACATTCCAGACCAAGCCCGACCGCCAGAACTTTCCGCAGCGAAACCGTATCATCGCCGGCATGGCCGACGCGACCATCGTGATGGAGACGGCAGCGAAGGGCGGAAGCGTCATCACGGCACACATCGCCCAGTCGTACAACCGCGATGTTTTTGCTGTTCCGGGCAACATTTTCGCACCCACTTATGAAGGCTGCCACGCGCTGATTCGAAAAAACATCGCCGCCATCGTCACTTCCGGTGCCGACGTGGCCGAACTGATGGGCTGGGACCTGCAAGCCCCGAAAACTGTGCAAGCCAGTCTGTTCGTGGAACTTACGGATGACGAACGGTGCGTTGCCAACGTCATCACTGAGACACCCGACATCATGATTGACGACATCACTACCACGCTGCCGCAATATACTCCGTCAAAGCTCGCCGCACTCCTACTCCAACTCGAACTGAAAGGCGTCATCCGATGCAATCCGGGAAAACGCTACAGTCTTATCAGCGCATAAAACATTCTATTATGAAATATCAATACGCAACCCAAGGAACCTGTTCGAAGTATATCGAATTTGAAATCGGAGATGACCACATTCTCCACAACGTCGTGTTTTACGGCGGATGCAGTGGCAACCTTCAAGGAATCAGCAAATTAGTTGAAGGTATGCCGATTAGTGAAGTGATTAACAAGCTGAAGGGCATCAGTTGCAGCGGTGGACCGACCAGTTGTCCCGACCAGCTGGCAACAGCTTTACAAGAGTTTTTGAAGCAGGAAGTAGGAAGCAGGAGGTAGGAAGTGGTTGGTTTTATCCTCTTATTCCTAATTCCTAATTCAGATAAAAGCGAGCACTGAACGTGCGCGGCGGCGTACGGCAGCCTTCCAAATAAAAACATCAAACATAAGGAAAAAACTTGTATCTTTGCCCCACTTTTTATAAATCCCCGTTAGATGAAAATCCTCCCCACACTTTTGATATTGCTTGCGCCGTTGTTGCTTTTCGGACAAGAAAAAGACTCCACCATCTTCCGTTTTCAGACCTTTATGCCCGACCGGCTGCTGGACGCACTTGAGAACTGCGCCGACTACGACATCGCGCTGGCCGGAAAGGTCAAAACCGTGACCATCACCACCTGTTGTAGTACTCACACTTATCTCGTTGTGGATGGTATAGTTATAGGAAATCGAAATACAGTACGATATGGCAATATGAAATTTAGAACAAAGATTCACCACCTTCGTTACCACTTTGCGCAAGACGGACAAATCGACAGCATCGTTTGTGAATCACAAGAATGTCACTTCTACCGCAAAAAATCAATAAATCTTGAGGTCAATTATGTAGAAAAAGTGATATTCCATAACGGACGGCTGCAATCCATATCCTACGGGCCCAAAGGTGCAATTGGAGAACTGCATACACTGACGTACGACTCACTCAACCGTCCCATCGAACACAAATATTACAACTACCATTTGGAAACATTCCAGTTTTTTCACTACAACGAACAAGGACAACTTTCTGATTTCCAAAGATATTATTATGGAAGCAGAGGTCCGAGAAAAATAATTCCGTCATCACTGCACAAATTCTTGGTCTTCGCCGGCACATACGACTATTCGCAGCCCGGTTATGTGAAGCGCACGCTGATTTCAAAAACCGACACCTTGTATGATTCCATTCCGATTTCGGTATTTGAAAGTCAAGAGCAGGATCTGAATGACAGTCCGAATCTGAAATGGGGGACACGCGGCGGTTTCGGTTGGCGTGTACACCAACGCTACGTCATGGGTGATTATCCCGGTAACACGATCTATTATCGTGCTATCGAGGAACGTGTTGAGACTGCCGCCGACGCCCACGGCAACTGGACGGACGGACATTCTTCTGGCACAAAGTCATTGCCGGCAGGTTTTTCACGCTACGAACCCGTTAAATTTCTGAAGGCAAAGGGGGAAAAACATAGAGTTTGGATATGGCGCGGAACGAGGCAAATAGAATATTGGGAATAATTCCAAAAAAGAGTTGGTAAATGATAACTTTTTCGTACTTTTGCAACCAAGAAACCAATCCTCTCAAAATATGAATATCATCCTTCAGCAAAAAAAGTTGCTCGGCATCAACGGCGCTGGGCGTATCGGTAAATTAACCCTTTGGCATCATCTGCTTTCCCGCAAGTTCGACGGTATTGTGCTCAACGTCGGTCGCGAAGTGGGCAAGAGCATGGAAGACCTGGTACAGTCGCTGACGACCGACTCCACCTACGGCAATCTGAGTCTGTTTCTTTATGGTCGTGCGGGCAAAAGATGCAAGGTGGAAATCGTGGATAGCGAAAAACACATTGTAGAGATTGACGGTATTCCTGTCAAACTCCTCATGACCGAACGTAACCCTCATAATATCAATTGGAAAGAGGAAGGCGTGCGCGTTGTCGTAGATTGCACGGGCAAATTCTTAGACCCCTCATTGGCCGACAACGACGGCAAAGGCAGCATTCTCGGCCACTTGGCCGGCGGCGCCGAACACGTAATTGCAAGTGCTCCGTTCAAAATCAAGGCCACCGACTTCGACATTGAAAACACACCCACTCTAATATATGGTATCAACCACACCTGTTTTGATCCTGCGCGTCACAAAGTGATTTCCGCTGCCAGCTGCACCACGACCGGTTTGGCTCACATGATCAAGCCGTTGTTGGAAGACCCTGAAACCAACCACGTGCTGACGGCTTCGTTGTCAACGGTACATGCGGCGACGAACACGCAAAGCGTATTGGACACGGTGCCCGCAGCCGGCGCCACCGACCTGCGCAAAAACCGTTCGGTACTTAATAATATAATATTGTCATCCACGGGTGCGGCGAAAACATTGGAGAAGGTCATCCCTGAAATCTCACATTTCGGCTTTATGGCAGACTCCATCCGCATACCCACGCCGTCGGTTTCACTCATCGCGCTCAACATCACCTTCAGTTCCAGAATGAACGAACAGGGGGTGCCGTACATTTCGGGCGACTACCTGCGCGACATCTACCGTCGTGCTTCCGAAGGCGAGCAGAAGGGTTTGCTGCATTTCTCGATGAAGCAGAATGTGCCGATGGACCTGCTGGGCATGCCGGCCGCCATTACGATCGAAGGCAAAGAGATTCACACCCGCACCGGTTTTCTGAAGATTCCGGCAGAAATTTTGGAATCACTTCACATCAACAACATTCAAGACATCAATATTCCGGTTACGCACGCCAAAATTTTCGGATGGTATGACAACGAGTTTGGCAGTTATGTGACCTGTTTAGGGAAATTAACCGAATATATTTCCAACAGTTTAGACTAAAAAAGGAGAGAAATCCGATTTGGAAGACATTTAAAATGATTTATAAATATTTCATTTTTAAACAATTAAAACATTAAAAAGAAATAAATAAAAAAAATTTCGCCGTAAAGCCGAGATAATTTATTTTTTTGTAATTTAGCGGCCGCAAAAAATGCAGCCCGGAGAGATGGCCGAGTGGTCGAAGGCGCACGCCTGGAAAGTGTGTAAACGCCGAAAGCGTTTCTAGGGTTCGAATCCCTATCTCTCCGCTTTTTTATTGAAAAAAAACAAACAAAATAAGAATTATTAATCAATCAAATTGAACAAGATTATGAAAAAACTGATTGCATTATTCACGGTTTTTAGCATCATGGCATTTGGCATGACGACGATGTCATGGGCTGCCAAAACAGCTGACAAAGGCGCCAAAGAGGAGACCAAAGTAGAAGAACAGGCTCCCGAAGCTGAAAATGCAGAAGCTACAGCACCCGCACAGGAAGTAGCACAAGTTGAAAACCCGAGCGTCGATGATAACAGCACCACCGCTGACTCCGGTTTGCATTCCACTTTGAAGACCAAATTCGCTGAAGGTGGTCCGCTGTGGATGACCATGGTATTGATTGCTTTGATTATCGGTTTGGCATTCGCAATCGAACGTATTTTCTACCTCAACCTTTCCAGCGTAAACACCAACAAGCTCTTAGCTAAGATTGAAAGTGCTCTGAACGAAGGCGGTATTGAAAAGGCAAAAGACGTTTGCCGCGATGTGAAAGGACCTCTCGCTGGCGTTTTCGTACAAGGCCTCAACCGTTATGACGAAGGTCTCGAATCCGTTGAAAAATCAATCGTTTCCTACGGTGGCGTTGAAATGGGTAAACTTGAAAAGAACATGAGCTGGGTAGGCCTCTGCATGGCATTGGGACCGTCACTCGGTTTTATGGGTACTGTCGTCGGTATGGTTCAAGCATTCGATGATATTGAAAAACAAGGTGATATCAGCCCTACCGTTGTTGCTGGTGGTATGAAGGTTGCTCTTTTGACAACTATCTTCGGTTTGATTACCGCTATCATCCTTCAGATTTTCTACAACTATATTATTTCTAAGATTGACAGCATCGTGAACGACATGGAAAGCGCAACCATCGAATTCATGGATATCCTGATCAAATACAAAAACAAATAATAGTAGTTCGTAACGAATCTCGAAACTCCTAAAACCAGGAAATTATGGTAAAAAGAATCATTAATATAGCGGTCTTTGTCGTCGGCATCGTATCCATCGTCTTGTGCTGCATGTTCGTAGTACTTTGGAACGGTTCCGTAGCAAACGACGCTTCCGATAAAGAAAAGGCCAACGTAGTGAACTACAAGGCCGTCGGTACTCTCCAGAGTTTTGATCAGGGCGAAAAGTTCCTCAATCAATTCCTGAGCGCCGATATCAATGCCATCGGCTCTAATGCAAAACCCGGCAAGCTGTATAACGACATCAATGCATACATTGAAAAAGAACAGGTTGCTTACGAAGCCGAAGAAGCTCAGGCAAAAGATTTCTTCTGCTACCTGAACATTCTCAAATCATTGAAGAAAGAAGACTTCGCTACCTTCAAAGCCAACTATCCGAAGAACATGTCCAGCTTGACAAAAGACGGTGCTGGTCAGGAATTTACTTTCGGTAAAAAATATGTTGACGATTTCAAGGCAGTGAAGACTTACGAAGATTTGAACACCTACATCAGCGAAGATTTGTCAAAACAATACACTGAATTCAAAACCGCTCAGCTGACCAAAGAAAACGAACTCAAATCGGTAAAGACTTTGCAGACGGCAACTGACAGTATTTTCAAAGTAAGTGCATTCGACAAACAAGCAAAAGAAGATGCCTTGGCTAAATTCCAAAGCAACTTCAAAGACTACAAGACGATGGACCACAGCTTGCTGTCTCCCTCATTCATGTTGATTTACATCATGTTCGTGATTGCTTTGGCTGCCGTTGTCATCTTCATTTTGGTAGGTATCCTTTCCAACTTCAAAACATCTTACAAAGGTTTGTTGGCATTCTTAGCACTGATTGTAATTGCACTTCTTTGCTACGTAATTGCTTCTCCGGATGTGAATAATGCAGCATTTACGAAACTGTCCATTTCATCATCACTGGGCCGTTTCATTGAAGCAAGCTGCTATTTGACCTACGTATTGGTCGTTGGTGCTTTAGTAGCATTAATTGCTTGCCCGGTAGCATCCTGGATCAAATCAAAAATCAAACTTAAATAAAAGGAAACATGGCACGCAAAGCCCCATCAATTAATACAAGTTCATCGGCAGACATCTCGTTCCTGCTTTTGACCTTCTTCTTGCTGACATCCAACATTTCCAGCGACCAGGGTATTATGCGCCAGTTGCCGAAATATTCCAAGGACGTTGTAGAACAAGAGGTCGAAATCAATACGAGAAACATCCTCCGTGTCAAGGTGACGAACAAAAACATCGTCATGATTGAAGGAGCCAAGTGGACAGGTAACAACTGGGTGATGCTTTCTGATAACAGAGCCGGTGTTAATAGCTCCAACCAAGGCAACTACGGTGGCGAAATCAGCACCTTGCACGAGATTGCATACGAATTTTTCGGCAATCCCCGTAACGAACCTGACCTGCCGACCAGAAAGAGCACACCTATTAGCGAAGCCGAATTTGGCGATTTTGACATTTCAGAAGGTGTAGTATCTCTTGAATGCCAAAACTACGCAACTTACGAGACTTATATCAAGGTTCACAACGAACTTTCAAGAGCCATCAACATTTTGCGTGATGAATTGTCCAAAGAAAAATACGGTAAGAGCTTCAAAGTACTTGATGAAAGTAACGAAGACGCCGATAAAGAAAAGGCAAAAGCTATCAAGAAAGCTAATCCAATGAACATCTCTGGATCGAGTTCAAATTAATATCTAGAAATTTTGTCACACAAAAAAAAAAACGGAAAAAAGGAAACTCCTGAAATTAATACCGGTTCAATGTCCGATATTATCTTTATGTTCCTCTTCTTCTTCATGGTTATCACCACTATGCGTGAAAGCGAAGCAAAGGTGAAATTCACCCAGCCTTCCGCCACCGAATATCAAAAGTTGGACAAAAAGAACTCCTACACCGTCTATATGGGCGAACCGACCGTTCAAGGTGCAGCATTGTTGGACAACTCCGTTTCAATCCAATTCAACGACAAGTTGGCCACCTCTACCACCGACGAAGGTCTGAAACTCGCAGTTGACGAATTCGTTCAAAGTTCTCGCGATGCAAGTGCATTGAAGAACGAAGATCCTGATAGAATCACCTACTATCTGAAAATTGATAACCAAACGCGTATGACGGCTGTTAACCAGTTGAAACTGGCTCTCCGTAAGAAAAACGCTCTCAAGATTCAGTACGCAACCAACAAAGACGTTAAAAAAGGTAAATAAAATTACTTTTAATCATAAAAAAAGAGACTGTGCATTCACAGTCTCTTTTTTTATTGCGAAAAATCCGTATTTTTGCAGCAAATTTATACCAATGACAAATCAAGAAACACGAATCGCAGTCATAGGTTTGGGATACGTAGGTTTACCCTTGGCCCGCCTCTTTTCAACCCAATATAAAACTACCGGCTTCGACATGAACAGTGCACGCGTTAAAGCACTGATGGAAGGGCATGATGCAACCCGCGAAGTATCCGACGAATTGTTACAGAATGCCATCAAAAACGGCTTCCGCTGCACAGACAACCTCGACGAAATTCGCGACTGCAACGTTTATATCGTTGCCGTACCGACGCCCGTTGACCACAATAATCATCCGGACCTTTCACCGCTCATCGGCGCCAGCACGACAGTGGGAAAAGTAATATCCAAAGGTGATGTCGTTATCTACGAATCTACCGTCTATCCCGGTGTGACCGAAGAAGAGTGTCTGCCCGTCGTAGAAAAAGTATCCGGCCTGAAATACAATACCGACTTCTTTGCTGGTTATTCGCCCGAACGTATCAATCCGGGCGACAAAGAACACACCGTTGAAAAAATCAAAAAGGTAACCTCCGGCTCAACACCCGAAATCGCAGACTTTGTGGACAATCTATATAACAGTGTTCTCGTAAACGGCACACACAAAGCAAGTTCCATCAAAGTAGCAGAGGCATCCAAAATCATTGAGAACTCACAACGCGACGTGAACATCGCCTTCATGAACGAACTGGCAAAGATATTCAACGCCATGGGCATAGATACACATGACGTTATCGAAGCCGCAGCCTCAAAATGGAACTTCATCAAACTACAACCCGGTTTGGTAGGCGGACACTGCATCAGCGTGGATCCATACTACCTTATCCAAAAGGCACAAGTATATGGCGTACTGCCCAGAGTAATGTCAGCTGCTAGACGCCTCAACGACGGCATGGGCGACTACGTGGCAAACAGCGCAATCAAACTGATGAACAAAAAAGGAGTGATGGTAAAAGATGCTAAGATTCTGATTCTTGGTTTCACTTTCAAAGAAAACTGTCCCGATATCAGAAATACGCGTGTAGTCGATATTCACGCCACACTGTCAGAATACACCCACAACATCACCGTTTACGATCCGTGGGCCAACAGCGAAAACGTGAAACGCGAATACGGCATTGAAACGACCTATGGTGATATGAAAACGCTTGAAGGTCAATACGATGCTGTGATTTTGGCAGTAGCCCACAACGAATTTCGTAATACTGACGTACGCCGTTTCCTGCGTAGCGAAAACGGTGTCGTATATGACGTAAAAGGCATTCTTCCCAAAGAGATGATCGACGGGAGACTATAAACAAACATTTTCACAAAATACACTGATAAAAATAACACAGTTTTAAAACATAAATGCAAATAGTTGTATATTTGCACATTCAAAAAAAAAGACAAATATGAAACGTATTCTCGTTGCCCTTTGCCTGTTTTTGGCATGTACCATTGCATTTTCACAGAATAATCCTAACCCTGTAAAATGGAAGTACACAGTAAAACAGACCTCCGCTACGGAAGCCACTTTACAATTCACAGCAACCATCGATAAAGACTGGCATCTCTTTGCCATCAAGCATGGGGACGGCTTTGAAATTCCGACTACCATTGAATTTGATAAAAATAAAGCATATAAATTAAAGGGCAAGACACTGGAACCGACACCGAGAAAAGGATACGATTCCACGATGGGCACGACCTATTACTGTTTTTACAACAAAGTAACTTTTACACAGAACGTCAGCATTTTAGATACTACCAAGCCCTTCAAAATCACAGGTACGATTAACGGGCAGACATGCTCCACACAATGCAAACTGATAGAGGAAAACTTCAGTTTCACAATCAAACCGTTCGCCGGGAAACCTGTGGAAAGCACAGGCGAAGCTATAGAGGAACCCGCTGAAGATCAGCCCGAAGAGTCGGTGCTAAATAACGCTGAAAAAGAGAAAAGTCAGCATGCAGCCATCAGCAAGGCCAAAGACAACAAGGAAGAAGAAGAATCAATGTTATGGTATTTTCTCACATCCATTGGTGCGGGCCTCATCGGTTTGCTCATGCCGTGCGTGTTCCCGATGATTCCGATGACCGTTTCATTCTTCACCAAACAGGGAGAAAAAGGCAAACTTTTGGCACTGGTATATGGATTATCCATTGTAGCAATCTTCGTCATCATCGGCATTCTGTTTGCCTTGGTATTCGGGCCAGGTGCGGCCAACGAACTATCGACCGGTTGGGTGTTGAACATGATTTTTGCCGTTATTTTCATCATTTTTGCAATTTCGATGTTAGGATACTTCGAAATCACATTGCCCAGTTCCTGGGTGAATAAATCAGCGAAAAGCGAAAACAAAGGTGGTATCATTGGCGTATTTTTCATGGCATTAACGCTCGTGTTGGTATCCTTCTCCTGCACGCTGCCGATTGCCGGCGCCGTAGCGTTAAACGCAGCTGGCGGCTCATTACTTAAGCCTATCATCGGCATGCTTGGTTTTTCACTGGGAATCGCTGTCCCGTTCACCATGTTTGCCCTCTTCCCAGGCCTACTCAAAAAAACCCCGAAATCCGGCAGTTGGATGAACACGCTGAAAGTCGTTTTGGCATTCATTGAATTGGCTTTCGCGTTGAAATTCATCAACGTTCCCGACCAGACCTACCACTGGGGCATCCTCGACCGCGAAATTTACTTAGCTTTCTGGATCGTACTTTTCAGCTTGCTCGGACTTTACCTCCTCGGCAAGTTACGTTTCCCCGCTGATCCGGAGATGCCGATACAGAAGAGCTGGGTGCGTTTCACCACCGCCATCTTCGTATTCACCTTCGTCGTCTATATGATTCCGGGCATGTTCGGTGCGCCGTTGAACGCAATTTCAGGCTGGCTGCCGCCTGTTGAAACGCATGACTTCGACTTACACAAGGTTGTACGCGAAGAGGCCACATTCGCCATCATTGATATGCAGAAAGAAGTGGCAGAAGAACCACACTATGCCGACAAACTCGAACTGCCTCACGGACTGAAGGGATATTTTGACTACGACCAGGCACTGCGCGTCGCTAAAAAAGAGCACAAACCCATTTTTATCGACTTTACCGGTCACGGATGTACGAACTGCCGACAGGTGGAAGCCAAAGTATGGAGAGATCCAGAAATCCGCAAGAAATTCTCCGAAGATTTCATCATGGTCGCCATGTATGTGGACGACAAAAACATCGAGTTGCTGCCTGAAGACCGCATCAAGGATGATAAGGGCAACGAAATCAAGTTGTTGGGCAAAAAGAATATGTACATTAGTCAAAAAGTCTATCACGAAAACTCACAGCCTTGCTACTTTATTTTGAACGAAGACGGCTCTGTTTTGGCTGGCCCCACCTACTACGAACTGGATGCCAACAAATACATGAGCTTCTTGAACAAAGGTATTGCCGAATACAACAAAAGACATCAAAACAGCGATAAATAGCCAAAACAGCTAAAAGATGAAAAGATTTTTGCTGGTTATTCTGCTTTTTCTGCCCATTTTGGCGATGGCACAAAATGTACGTTACGATATTGAAGAATCCGTAACCACATCGGAACACAAATATCGTGAAGCATGTTCCCGCGTTGGGAAAGTAGAAGTTTATGTCATTCAAGTTGCTTCGTTATCCGGAGAAAACTCTGGCACAAAGGCACAAACGACAGTCAAATCAATAAATGCCTTTTTAGCGGAACACGGCATCAACGCGGAAGCATACACGGTATTTATGGAGCCCAACCACAAGGTTAGAATCGGCAATTTCAGCACGCGCCATGCAGCTTACGGCGTGCTGGCCAAAATCCATAGTACCTACACCGGCGCCTTTGTTACGAAAGACAAACGAAGAATCGCAGACGTACTGGAAGAGTAGATGGGAGATGAGAGATGAGAGATAAAAAAGTTGAAAATTAGACAGAAAGTTAGTATAGGCAGAAATAACCTAATAACCAATATTATTCCTCAATCGTGGTTTCTTCTGGGTTCTCGGTGGGCACATCTGCGGATTCCTTCTTTTCTTCTTTAAAGAAATGCTTGAAGAAACAGACCATCAAAATGATTCCGACAGTAACGCAGCTGTCGGCGAAATTGAAGATGGCGGGGAAGAAATAGTCACCGCCGAAGACTGGGAACCAGTCTGGAATCTGGAAAAGTCGGACGTAAATCATATCCACGACGCGGCCGTACATAAACGGTGCGTAACCGTAAGCGATACCATAAAAAGCACAATCGACGATATTGCCAAGAGCGCCTGCGACAATCAGCGATAAGACGCAAACTGCCAGTGTATCAATATCTTCGTGTTTGATTTTCTTCCACAAAAAATAGATGATATAGCCGACAACGCCCAAGCGCAGAAGCGACAGCGCCAATTTTCCAAGGTTATCGCCAAAACTGAGGCCAAAAGCCATGCCGGGATTTTCAACAAAATGAAGGTTGAACCACTCCCCTATCAACGGAATAGTCTGGCCCAGCTCCATATTTCCTTTAACCCAGATTTTGAGAATCTGGTCAACTAAGACACAAACAATGACTATCGCAATTGAGATAACTGCGAGCTTAGAACTGTTTTTCACGAAAATTTACTTTTTTTTAGATTCCAACTTAGCTTCAATGCACATCGTAGCGTGGGGCACACTCAACAGACGTTCTTTGGGAATGAGCTTGCCCGTACGTTGGCAGATTCCGTAGGTTTTGTTCTGAATACGCAATAAAGCGGATTCCAGATTTTGAATGTATTTATAAAGACGTGCGGCCTGTTGTGCATTTTCCTCTTTGGCAAGCACCTGGCTTCCTTCTTCTAAGTTCTTGAAGGTCGGAGATGTGTCCATGGTATCGTTGCCGGCGTTTTCGCAAGCCTCCAAATAGACTTCCAAGCCTTCACGGGCTTCTTTCAACTTCTTTTCAATCAAAGCTTTGAATTCAGCCAACTCCTCATCGGAATATCTTACTCGTTTGTTTTCTTCCATAATATGCTGATTTAAAATGAGGCGCAAATTTACATGATTTTTTTGAAATTCACAAACACTTAAAAAAGTTAGATGTCAGGAATTATACTTTTTCCAACTTTTCCACTCACGGTTTCCCTGCCACTCTAACACAATCCTCACACAACTTCAATAGACTGTCACACAACTCGCGCCGCGCTATTCTCTCGTCTGCTGGCGGGCTTCGGAAACGGGGATTTTTTTACCGTCTTTGAAGGCGATAACGAAGGCATCCGGAAATTTTTCCTTGACGACTTTTAACACTTTTTGTATCTCTTGATAAGAAGTTTCGTCGCCAGAAGTAAACTTCCAAAGGTTGTTTTCTTGATATTTTCCCACGTGGGGAACGCCCGAGAATTTAGCGTTAGAAACGGAGACATTCTCAGCTGTCGCATAAAACTGCACTTTGAAATGGATTCCTGCATCGCGGTCGGCAGGCGCATCTGATTGTACGGCTTCGGCCTTGCTATCCGCGGGCTTCAGGTTATCATCTTTTGCCACAGCTGGCGTTTTATCATTAGGGGCAGGCGTTTTCGGTGCTAGTTCAGGCACTTTTTCAGCAGGTTGGGCTTTCCCTTCGGCTTCGTTTTTGTAAGCTGCAAAGGCAATTGCGATGGTCTCGGCCAACTGCTTTTGAAAGTCGGCATTGACGAGTTTTGCCTCTTCTTCATCGTTGGAGATAAATCCCAACTCAATCAGGATGCTGGGCATAGCGACGGAGTGAAGTACCCAGAAGCCAGCTTGTTGCACCTTGCGGTCGAAGAATTGCGAAGTGCGGACCAAGTTGTTCTGCACTTTGGCGGCCAGCTTAACGGAACGGTCGAGATAGGCATTGGAGTAAAGGGAGAAGATAACGTATGATTCCGGCGAGTTAGGGTCAAAATTGCCGTAAGTGTTTTTGTAATCGTCTTCCAGCAACATGGAGGCGTTTTCGCGGCGGGCGACGGCGAGGTTGCTTTCGGTTTTGTGTAAGCCCATGACAAATGTCTCGGTGCCGTGAGCGGTTTTGTTGGTAGAGGCATTGCAGTGGATGGAGATAAAGAGGTCGGCGTGCTTGTCGTTTGCCATTTTACTGCGCGATTGGAGCGTAGGATAGACGTCGGAAGTACGGGTATAATAGACTTCCACATCCGGACATTTCTCCTTAATTCGCTTGCCCAATTCCAACGCAACGGCAAGGTTAATGTCCTTTTCCTTGCTCTTTGTTCCAACAGCCCCAGCATCCTTGCCGCCATGACCGGCATCAATCACAACCTTCTTGATGCCATCTTTGGCTTGCGAAAAAACGGGTGTCACACAAAAAGAAAGCATGGCGAATAATAAAAAGCAAATTTTTTTGTTCATAATGGGCGAATTTTGTGTAATTTTGGAGCTTTTTTGGAGCTACAAAGATATTATAAAAAACCGACCGACTAAACCATCGATGATATTAATAATTAACGAACGATTGTTATTTAAATTGCGTTGCTTTATTGCAATGGCAATCAGTTTGTTATGTATTAATATCAATGCTCAGACGGTTGTTTCCACGCCGTCGGATTCAACTTTTTCAGGCGACAGTGCAATAATTGCAAACGCAAACGCAAGCGTCAACGACACGCTTATTTTGAAAGATTCTGTCGCAAAAAATGACACAATCTACAAAAAGATTTCCAAAGACGCCATTGAAAAAAGAGTAACGTACGAGGCGCAGGATTCCATTGTCGTGGATATGAAAAACCGTATCACCTACCTTTTCGGTGACGCGGTTGTGTATTATGACGATTTGGAACTGCGTGCTGACTACATTCAAATCGGCTTCGACACCCAGGAACTTTACGCCACGGGTGTAGCAGACTCGGCAGGAAATGTGCACGGTTACCCCACTTTCAAACAGGGGGAGACCTTCTTCAAGGCGCATGAAATCAAATACAACTTCAATACCACAAAAGGCATTATCACTCAAGTGATTACAGTTGAAGGCGAAGGTTATATTCATGGTGAGAAAATCAAAAAGCTCGATGATAACACTTCGTTCATCCAAAGAGGGAAATACACCACCTGCGAATTAGACCACCCGCACTTTGAAATCGCCTTCACCAAAGCGAAGGTGATGCCCAATGACAAAATCGTGACGGGGCCCGCCTATTTGAGTTTCGGCGGCATTCCCACTTTTTTGGCTATTCCCTTCGGCTACTTTCCCATCCAAAAAGGGCGCCGCTCCGGTATCATTATGCCAACTTTTGGCGAATCCTCCAACCGCGGCTTTTATTTGGAAAATTTCGGATACTACTTCGGAATCAACGACAATATTGACCTTTTGCTGGCAGGCGACATCTACACCAACGGAAGCTGGGCCGTAAAACTGCGTTCCAACTACGTTT
Source organism: Bacteroidales bacterium (assembly GCA_024400775.1). Taxonomy (GTDB): domain Bacteria; phylum Bacteroidota; class Bacteroidia; order Bacteroidales; family WCHB1-69; genus UBA1756. Next base: position 20,442 of record JAKSMF010000001.1, read on the forward strand.
ACCGATACAAATGCACCGGCAACGTAAACCTCAGTTTCGCGCAGAACTTTTTCGGTGAAAAATATACGCCCAGTCGCTATACCAGTAACGACTTCAAAATCCACTGGGAGCACAAGCAAGATGCAAAATCTCACCCGACCACCCATTTTTCTGCACACGTGGATATTGTGAGCAGCACCTTCAACAAATACAATCCATCCAGCGTAAATGACTATCTGTCAAATCAATATACCTCAAAACTAAACTTATCCACCAGCGCGAAAGGCATCTTTTTTGTAGATATGACGGCGTCTTATACTCAGAATACCAAAACAGGACAAGTGGATATCGCTCTGCCAGATGTTAGCATGTCTGTCAATCAATTTTATCCTTTCCGAAAAAAGAACAAGACCAAATTGAAATGGTACGACAACATTTCAATGAAGTGGACGTCGCAATTCACCAATCGTTTGTCAACGCAGGATAGTATGATTTTGAAACCGGAAACGTGGAAAAACCTGGAGTTAGGCATGAAGCACTCCATACCGATCACCATTCCCATCAAAATCGCCAAACTCATCAACTGGAATACCACCATCAATCTGACTGAAAAATGGTATTTGCAGCGCGAACAGCAAGTTTTTGACACGGTTCACAGTGAGGGATACATCGTTGGTACGGTCAATCGGATGATGGAACGCAACTTTTACGCGCTGCACGACATCAGCATTTCCACTTCGCTCACTACGAAAATTTATTTCATGTATCAGGCGAAAAAAGAGAAGGGACCAGCGTTGCGCCACGTCATGACGCCGACACTAAGCTTCACCTACTCCCCCAACCTGAGCGGCCAAACCTACGACCGTTATTTCAACACGGTAACAGGCGAATATGTGGACTATTCCTACTTCAGCAACTCCATTTTCGGCGGTGTCGGCAACAACACTTCTGCCATTGCAAGATTCAACATCGCCAACAATGTGGAAATGAAGGTGCGATCCCGCAAAGACACCATCACCGGGATGAAGAAAATTGTGCTTTTCGACAACGTAAATGTCGGATTTTTCTACGACTTTGCCGCCGACTCACTCAATTGGTCCATGCTCACCATTTCGGGCCGCACAACGCTTTTCAAACAGCTTTACATCACGTTCAACATCGGGTTTGACCCCTATTGCTACAATGAGCAGGGCATCCGCATCAACCGCACCGAATGGAAACAAAATCACCGTTTGATGCGCTTTTCCAACTCCGATTTGAGCATCAGTTTGAACTGGACCATCAACCAGGATTATTTCAAAGGAAAGAAAGATAAAAAGGTAAAAACTCCGGAAGAACAAGACCCGTTGTTTACGGAAAACACGCTCGGTATGCCGAACAAACGCCCCGACTTCAACAATCCGTGGTCGATAACTCTCAGTTACACATTCGCTTATACAGTTAAAGACAACACCTACTTCTACATGAATCCGACCTATTATTCACTTTACGGGCTTGGCAAGGAAGATGTGGAAAAAGCACATACGGGCCGTATCGTACAGACATTGAACCTCAGCGGCGAATTAAAAAAAAAAAAAAAGTGGAAGATCGGTTTCACCACGGGCTACGATTTTGAACAAAAAGACTTTTCATACACCTCGTTTGATATCTACCGCGACTTACACTGCTGGGAGATGCGTTTCAACTGGATTCCGTTCGGCACACGCCGTGGCTGGAGTTTCACCATCAACGTAAAGGCATCCGTGCTGCAAGACTTGAAATACAACAAAAAACACGATTTTAGAGAAAATTTCTAAAAAAAATAATTTTCACCCAAGATTTTCACCCATAACTGCGTTTTATAGTATGTCTAAACAGTTAAGCGAAGAAGAAATCAGGCAACTGATAGCAGATTGCAAAGCCGAAAAAAGGAGGGCCCAGCATAAGTTATTCAAGTTGTTCTACAGCAAATCGATGGCTGTTTGCATGAGATATGCGAAAAGTGAGGAGGAGGCGCAAGACATGTTGAATGAGGGGTTTTTGAAGGTGTTTTCCAATTTAGGGAAATACGAAGAGGGAGGTTCTTTTGAAGCTTGGGTGAAAAAAGTGATGGTAAATGCGGCCATCGACTACCAAAGGAAATACAAAACGCTGACGCAAACCACCAGCTTTGAAGATGTTACGGAGGTAGAGATGCAGACAACCGCCGAAAACAACGCCATTGCCAAGATGAGCGCCGATGAGTTGATCGGACTCATTCAAAAACTGCCACCCACCACGCGAAGCGTGTTCAATCTCTACGTTTTCGAAGAGTACCCGCACGCTGAAATCGCAAAAATGCTGGACATGAAAGAGGGAACGTCACACTGGCACCTCAATTTCGCCCGCACCAAGTTAAAAGAAATGATAAACGCAAGAAACTGCTAGAATATGTCGGAATTCGACCAATTATTTAAGGAGAAAGTAGAGGAGAAAAAGTATGAATATTCTGCCAAAAGTTGGCAGAGTTTCAAACAGAAAGCCGGTTGGAAAAAATCTTCAAAAGGCTTACACACTGTTGTTATCTCCTGTATCGGCATCATTGCTGTAGTTCTTGGTTGTTACTTTGGGTATAGATTTCTGAACGACACAAACGAGAAGCCGGTGACACCAGGCGGGGAGAACTCATGCCAAAAACCGGCAGCAGCGGGAGTCGCAGAATCGCAGACCACAGAGATGAAAAGTGACGAACAGATGCCAGAAACCAGCACGGCCTCACAAGTCGAGAAGTCTGCGACGGGCAATACCGACCAACCGAAGCCGCAGGTTGAGCCAGTGGAAGAGCCGACGACGGTCGCCAAACCCGACACAACCGCCACAAAGCCGACACCCAGCCGCAAACCCACCAATACGGGGCGTGTAAGACACATTTTCGTCATCAACCCGGACACCATTCCGAACAACGATTTTTAATTTTCTATTTTTTATAAAAAAATCGTATCTTTGCACGCTGTATTTTGGCGAGCAATATGACAGACAAATTTGATTCCATTCGGCATTTCAAACCAAGCGAAACTCTCGCAGCACAAGAGGAAATCTTTGCTGATGAGACGTTTAGTCATGCGCTTGAAAAACTGAACATGGGGATCACTGCGGAAAGCTTACGCGAGGAGTGTAAGACTTTTAAATCGCATTATGACTTCCAAAAGAACTTTGCGGGGCGCTTTCTACGGTATTATTCCGACCGCACCACCACTAAAGTAAACTACAGCGGGCTCGAAAATATTGAGCCGAACAAGGCTTACATGTTTATCGCCAATCACCGCGATATCATCATGGATTCCACCTATTTGCAACTGTATTTTTTCGACAACGACATAAACACCTCAAAAATCGCCATCGGCGACAATCTGGTCTCCACGCCGCTCATGCTCAATATCGCGAAATTGAACAAGATGTTTTTGGTGAAACGGAGTGCCTCACTGCGCGAAAAATTGGTCAATTCAAAGGAGCTTTCCGAATACATTCACTACAGCATGTTCGACGAACACGAATCAGTGTGGATTGCGCAAAGAAATGGCAGAACCAAAAACGGCATCGACCTCACACAGCAAGGATTAGTGAAAATGCTCACCTACTATGATGAGAGCCGCGACGTGTTGGACATTCTGAAGGAAATGCACATCACCCCGCTGACGGTTTCGTATGAATATGAGCCTTGCGACAATCTGAAAGCCAGAGAGTTGGCACTTTCGGAACACGAAAAATACGTAAAAAAACCGGGGGAAGACTTCAACAGCGTCTGCCAAGGCATTTTTGGATTCAAAGGCGAAGTGAATTTCGTTATCGGCAAGTCGATTGACGACGAAATTGCTCAGATTCCCACCGACCTTCGCAAGAACGACAAACTCACGGCGGTATGCCAAATTATTGACAAGCAAATCTACGCAAACTACAAATTATACGCCACCAACTACATTGCTTACGACTACCTCGGAAACTGCCAAGAGTTTGCAGAGTATTATACGCCTCAACAAAAAGAAGCATTTTTACATTATATTGACAAACAATCAATTACCGAAGATGTGGATGCAAAAAAGATGAAAAATTATCTGCTCAACATTTACGCTAATCCCGTAAAAACACACTTCGGCAAAAATTTGGCAAATCAAGAAGAAAACGATTGGTAAAATGAATGATATACAACCTCCGTCGGAGCAAAAAATACTGATCATCAGATTCAGTTCCATTGGAGACATCGTGCTGACTACGCCGATAATCCGTTGTGTAAAACAACAAGTCCCGGGTGCCAAAGTGCATTTTCTGGTCAAAAAAAACAATGCCACCATACTTGAGAGCAATCCCCACATCGACAAAGTTCACCTCTTCGAAGGAGATAGTGACGCGATTATCAAGGAGTTAAAGGCAGAGCATTTTGACTTTGTGGCTGACCTTCAGAAAAACCATCGTTCCCGCAAGTTGGTGAAAAAGTTAGGCTGCACGCACGAAACTTTTCCCAAATGCAATGTAAAAAAAGCAGTTTTGGTTGGCACAAAGATGAACTTTTTGCCTGAAAAACACATTGTGGACCGATACTTTGAAGCGGTGGCGCCATTGTCGGTTCACAACGACGGGCAAGGGCTGGACTACTTCATTCCGGAAGAGGAAAAGTTTGATATTCAAGATCTTCCTGCTGGTTTTGAGGAGGGTTACATAGCTGTAGCTGTGGGGGCCAAACATGCGACGAAACGCATTCCGGTTGAAAAAATAATTGAAATAGGCAACTTACTTTACAAACCGATGATACTGTTAGGCGACCGCAACGACTTCGGCGCCGGAGAGGAGATTGCCACCCAGATGAACGGCAAAGCCTTTAACGCCTGCGGAAAATATTCTTTGAATACGACAGCATCCATCGTAGAACAAAGCGACTGTGTACTGACGGCAGACACAGGAATCATGCACATTGCGGCAGCACTGCATAAACCGATAACCTCTCTTTGGGGCAATACCGTGCCAGAACTTGGCATGTACCCCTACACGGCTCCGAATGCGCCCGAATGCCGAATTTTTGAAATCCCCTATTTGAAATGCCGTCCATGCTCAAAATTAGGTTTCGATAAATGTCCGCTCAAGCATTTCAAATGCATGAACCTCATCTCTTCATACGAAGTTGCCGACTGGATTAACCAATTCTAAATTGAAAAAATTACGACTAATACTGCTTGCTCCTATCGGTGCCTTTTATGGCATCATTGCATTGTTACGCAGAAAGTTGTACAATAAAAAGAATAATCGTTATACCCACGCAACTATGCCAACAATTTGCATAGGCAACCTCGCAGTCGGAGGAACGGGAAAAACGCCACACACAGAATACCTTCTACGGATGCTGTCAGAAAGATTCACAGTGGCGACATTAAGCAGGGGATACGGACGAAAGACAAAAGGCTACATTTTAGCAGAGGCGACACATAGCGCCGCCGAAGTCGGAGATGAACCATTGCAGATGAAGATGAAATTTCCCGGCATAACGGTAGCCGTTTGCGAAAAGCGCAAAGAGGGATTGTTACACATCGCTGAAGAGAAACCGTCAACACAAGTTGTGTTGCTGGACGATGCCTTCCAGCATCTAGAAGTCAGATGTCGCAAACAGATTATACTTACCGACTACGCGTCACCCTATTACCAAGACTTTCCGCTTCCCGCAGGCAACTTGCGCGAATTCAAGTCCGCGGCCAACGAAGCCGACACCATCATCGTCACCAAATGCCCGGACAACCTGAGCTTGGACGAGGCCACAGACATTGAGAAAAGGCTCAAATTAAGGTCAGGACAATCCTGCTTTTTCACCTGTCTCAAATACGAAGAACCGCAGGCAATGACGCCCACGGCCAAGGCAATGACCATAAGTCAGAAAACTTCAATTGTATTGCTTTCTGGAATCGCACATCCAGAGCATCTATATCACCATTTATCTTTACAATATAATGATATAGAATCAATTGAATTTCCAGACCACCACAATTTCAATAAAATAGAAATTAGTTTAGTATGCAAAAAATTAGCACAGTCTAACCAAGAAAAAGTAATTTTTATCACGGAAAAAGATGCTGCAAGACTGCAAAATACCGAATTATGGGAAATGCTATCGAAAATGCCTGTTTTCAGCATACCCGTCAAAGTGAAATTCTTGTGGAGGGGAGAGGATTTTCAGAGGGAAATTGAATCCACCATAGAAAGGCAAGCGTAAATCACATTTCGGTCTCTTTTTTCACGATATGGGTGAGAATGCGTGTGCGAATGTCGGAAGGAGTAATCTTAGAGAAGACGAATGCCGCCGGGTTGACCACGATTTCCCTTTTTCCACGCAACGCTTGTCGCACACAACGATGTGCAACCTTTTCAGGGGAGATTAGGGTTAATTTTCCAAAAACACCTTGTTTTTCAATACGTTGACAAATACTTTGGCTCGTCGCCATAGCGCCAGGACAGACCACACTCACGGAAAGACCGGTTTTACGAAATTCGGCACGGATAGCGTGTGAAAAGTGGTGTACAAAGGCCTTACTTGCAGGATAGACCATTTTATAACCGATGGGAGTGAGGGCCGCCATACTGGCCACATTCAAAATAAAGCTCTTATTTTGTTGTAAAAGATTATCTAACAATAGTTTACAAAAAAGTGTGGTAGCAGTGACATTCAGCTGGATGATTTTTTCAAGGTAACTGACATCAACCTTATCGAATCGTTGAGAGCCGCCAACGCCGGCATTATTGATCAAGAAAAAAACGTTATACTTCGCATTGATTTCGTCAACCGCAGAAATGACGCTTTCACGTTTGGTGAGATCTGCAATGACATACTGACTATCAACATGATAAGTATTTCGCAGTTCTTCACATAATGCCGAAATTTGGCAGTTCGAACTAACTAAAAGGGTGTTTATTCCGCACTTCGCCAATTCAAATGCGAAAGCGCGTCCCAGGCCACGACTGGCACCGGTAACGACAGCGTACTGATTCGGATAACTCATTATTACAGAATACTTTTCTTATAACATCTTCTTCTGCTCAATGGCTCAGAATTGTAGTATTTTTTCCAAATGTGGTTGGCCGGATTGTTTTCCAACTGCTGTGAAGTAAAGGCATATTCAAAACCGTGACGAAGAAATACCTCATTTAACTGTTTGTGATACAACAAATGAATACCGGTATTGGCATATTCGGGAATCACTCCGGTAAGGTACATATCGACATACTTGTTTTTACGCAACGAACGCAGAATCGGGAGAAAGCCGAAGGGGAAAAGTTTTCCGTTTGCTTTTTGGAATGCGCTGCTCAACGACGGGAGGCAAAAAGAGATGCCCACCATTTTTCCATTTTCATCTTCCAAAACAGAAATCAAATCGGGCACGGCAACCCCGAAATTACCCTTTACAACCGATTCTATCTCTTTATCTGTCAATGGAATAAAGTTAAAAATATCTTGATAGCTCTCATTCAGCACATTGAAGAACTCTGTGCCAATTTTTTTCAAAGCCACCTTACTTTTGTATTGGCGAATAGTAACTTTGGATTTAGAAGAAACGTGTTGCGCCATTCGTTCGATAGCCTCAGGAACTTCAAGTACTTTTACCTTATACTGAATATAATCGACTTCTTTTTCAAATCCGAGATTTTCGACAAATTTCGGATAATAGTCGTAGTTGTAGTCGGCTTCGATGGAAGTAGGGTGATCAAATCCTTCAACGAGCATGGCCTGTCGCTGCATATTGGAGAATCGGGAAGGGCCGCAGATGGTATCCAGATTATTTTCGCGTCCCCATCTTTCCACCGTATTCAGCAAAGCACTTGCAACATCCTGATTGTCAATCACATCAAACCAACCGAAACGTACACGTCTTTGATTTTTAAGTTCATTATAGCGATGATTGATGATGCCAGCGATACGTCCCACGATTTGGTCGTTTTCGTAAGCGAGCCACAATTTGACGGTACAGAAGTCAAGGGCCTGATGTGATGTAAGCTCCTTTAATTCAGCATTATCCAACGGAGGAACATAATAAGGACAACCCTTATACAATTTTCGAGGGAATTGGACAAAAGCTTTTAGTTCTTTTTTTGTTTTAACTTCGGAAATAACCATAACAAAAGAGCCCAATATGGGCGAAACAACAAAGTGTAAACAAAATAGTCAATAAAATGTTCACATCGATGTGCCACATCACTAAAAAAATTGTATTTTTGCAGCCTGAAAAGCGGTAATAGCTCAGTTGGTAGAGCGGCAGCTTCCCAAGCTGCAGGTCGCGGGTTCGAGACCCGTTTACCGCTCATGAAGCTCCAAGTGTTTGGGGCTTTTTTCTTTTTCGGAAATACATCAATACAAGCATGTTAGTCTTAAATTTCTGCAAATATTGATAATGGTGGCGGCAGATTGCAAAATTTCGTGTAATTTTGCCGCCCCATTTTAAACTATAATATAGTATGAGCAAAAATCTGATCATCGTTGAGTCTCCGGCGAAAGCGAAAACCATCCAAAAATTTATCGGTAAAGACTATACGGTCATTTCGAGTAAAGGCCACGTACGCGACCTCCCGACGAAGGACCTCGGCATTGACGTTTCAAAATCGTTTATGCCGCAATACGAAATTCTTTCCGAAAAGAAAAAATTGATTTCCGACATCAAAAAGATGGTGAACGAGGCAGACACGGTCTGGTTGGCAACTGATGATGACCGCGAGGGAGAAGCCATTTCCTGGCATTTGATGGAGGCAGCCGACATACCCACCGACAAGACGAAACGTATTGTTTTTCATGAAATTACGAAAACCGCTATTGACAATGCGCTCGCCAATCCGCGCACGTTGGATGTAGATTTGGTAGATGCCCAGCAAGCGCGTCGTATTCTGGACCGCCTCGTAGGATTCGAACTTTCGCCCGTGCTGTGGCGCAAAGTAAAACCGCAGCTTTCCGCTGGCCGCGTGCAGTCCGTTGCCGTTAAGCTGATTGTGGAACGCGAACGCAAAATCAACCAATTCAAGACAACTTCTGCTTATCGTATTGTAGGTCGTTTTTCATCTGAAACTGCTGAAAAACAAGAATTTGACGCTGAATTGAACACTCGTTTCGATGCGAAGGAAGATGCCCGCGCATTCTTGGAATATTGCGCCGGCAAGATGTTCTACGCCGAAGCTGTAGAGAAAAATCCTGGCAAAAAAGCGCCGGCACCGCCATTCACCACGTCAACATTGCAGCAGGAGGCCGCCCGTAAGCTGGGCTTCTCCGTCAGCAAGACCATGGTGGTAGCGCAACAACTTTACGAAGCCGGTTACATCACCTATATGCGTACCGACTCCGTCAACCTCTCCACCTTCGCATTGGCCGCCGCCAAAGAGGAAATCGTAAAACTTTATGGTGAGGATTACGCAAAAACCCGCAAATATCAGACCAAATCCATCGGAGCACAAGAGGCGCACGAAGCTATCCGTCCGACCTCCATGGCCAACCATACCATTCCTGGCGACACCTTCGCCAAACGTCTGTACGAACTGATTTGGAAACGCACCCTCGCCAGCCAGATGAGCGACGCCAAGACGGAAAAGACCACCATTACCATTCCTGTTCCCGGCCGCGAAGAAAAGTTCGTCGCCAACGGCGAAGTCGTTCTGTTCCAGGGATTTTTGAAGGTTTATACCGAATCCAGCGACGAAGAGGACGAAGAGGTAAGAGGCTGGCTGCCGCCGGTCGAAGTCGGTCATTCTTTGATATACAGCGAAATCAAGGCGATGCAGAAATACGCCCAGCCGCCGGCGAGATACACCGAAGCCAGCTTGGTCAAGAAACTCGAAGAACTCGGCATCGGCCGTCCTTCTACCTACGCTCCGACCATCTCCACCATCCAAAAACGCGAATACGTACTCCGCGAAACCCGTCCGGGCAGCGAACGCGAATTCTGCCAGCTCATCCTCAAGAAAGACAACATCAAAGAGGAGATGAAGAAGGAAAAATTCGGTAACGAAAAAGACAAACTCTTCCCCACCGATATCGGCATCGTTGTAAACGAATATCTGCAAGAAAACTTCGAATCCATCATGGATTACAGCTTTACCGCCAAAGTAGAAAAAGAATTTGACGACATTGCTGAAGGTAAAATACAGTGGCAGAATATGTTGCAGATTTTCTACAACACATTCCACGAATCCATCGAGCAGGCCCTCACCTACTCAAAAAAAGCCAGTGGCGAACGTTTGTTAGGCCAGGATCCGAAAACCAACGAAAACGTATATGTCAAGTTGGGAAAATATGGTCCGATGGCGCAAATCGGGGAGAATTACGAAGACCAAAAGCCGCGCTACGCCCGTTTGAAGCCCCATCAGTCAATTGAAAGCATCACGCTGGAAGAGGCGCTGGATCTCTTCAAACTGCCGCGCAATGTCGGACAGTACGAAGGTAAAGACGTTACCATCGGCATCGGCCGTTTCGGTCCGTACATCAAATTCGACAACAAGTTTGTTTCCGTACCGAAAGGCGAAGAGCCGACCGAAATCAGTCTTGAACGCTGCGTCGAACTAATTGATTTAAAGCGTAAAATGGATGTCGAACGTGCGCCGCGCGTATTGGGCGAACTTGACGGCAAAGAGATTACCGCCGCCGTTGGTCGTTTCGGCCCATACCTCAAATATGACGAAAAGAACTACACTTTGGAAAAGGGCACGATGATTGTGAACATGACCTTGGAAGAAGCCATCGACCACATTCGCAACTCCAAAAACAAGAATGTACTGAAGAGCTTCCCTGAAAACGAAGAAGTCAAAGTGATGAACGGTCGTTATGGTGCATACATCACCAACGGAACCGATAACTTTAAGATTCCCAAGGGAATGCTGGGCGAAAATCTGACGTTGGAAGAGTGCATGAACATCATCGCCACCACCGCGCCGACCGCCAAAAAGAAAACATTTAGAAAAAGCAAATAACCCCGTATCATGAAAATCATCCGCAACATCTTCCTCCTGCTGCTCGTCGCTTGCAGCTTCACCGTATCGGCACAAAAAGAGATTACGCTGGAAAGCATCTGGAAAACGTATGCCTTCTATCCGGCCTACATCCGCGGTTTTGAGTCTATGCCCAATAGCGACTACTATTCCGTGAACAACGGGACGGCCATCGCCAAATTCAGCTTCGAAACGGGAAACCAGATTGAAGAGATTCTGACCAACGACATGCTGCAATCGGCCTCCAACGGCAAACTGACGTTGCGCGATATCGACGAATACTCCTTCGACGCCTCCTGCTCTAAAATCCTGATTTCTACGGAAGGTGAAAGCATTTATCGTCGCTCCACGCTCTCCAACTTCTTTGTTTACGATTTGAGTACTAAGAAGTTAACCGCCGTCGCCGACGAAAAGAACGGCAAACTCAACTTCGCCGACTTCTCCGCCGACGGCAACAAGGTGGCCTTCGTCCGCAACTACAACCTTTTCTATGTAGATTTACAAAGCGGCAAAGAAACACAGATCACCTTCGACGGCAAGGAGAACGAAGTACGCAACGGCTGGGCCGACTGGGTTTATGAAGAGGAGTTAAGTCAGGCCAAATATTTCAGCTGGTCGCCCGACGGCAGCAAAATCGCCTTCCTGCGCTTCGATGAAAGCAAAGTCAAGGAATACACTATGCAGATGTGGGGTGAACTTTATCCCGAAAACTACACCTACAAATATCCGAAAGCCGGCGAGGACAACTCTTTGGTTGACATCTTCGTTTATGACCTGAAAGCGAACAAATGCGAAAAAATCGACTTCCCGCGCGAAGACTGCTACTTCCCGAGAATCTATTGGCTGAGCAACTCCACCGACCTTATCGTTTTGAAAATGAATCGTTTGCAAAACAAAGTCGAATTTTATCGCTGCAATACGCAAACCAAGGCCAAAGATGTAGTGCTAACTGATGAAAATGCCTGCTGGATTGACATTACCGACAATTATTATTTCTTAGACGATAACAACACTGTGATTTTCCTGTCGGAACGCGACGGTTATCGTCATATCTACAAAGCCGAATTCGGCAAAACGCCCGTACAGCTTACTTCTGGCAAATACGAAGTTGCGGAAATCAGTGCCGTTGATTTTCCGAAAAAGACTATTTATTACCTGTCTAACGAAACCGCTGTTCCGAATCAAGACCTTTTCAGCATTACTTTTGACGGTAAAAAGAAGAAAATGCTGACCGACGGCACCGGTTGGAACGAACCGACGTTCAACAGCAACGCGCACTTCTACTGCAACGAGTACAGCAACGCCAATACAGCGCCCGTTTTCACGCTTCACAACGCCAACGGCAAGCAACTCTATACCATTCAAGACAATGCCCGCTTTAATGCCAGCATGGAGCCTTACAAACTTGCCAAGAAGGAGCTGTTCACCCTCACGACTGCGGAAGGTGTTGAGTTGAGCGCATGGATGATGAAACCCGCCGACTTCGACCCGAACAAGAAATATCCCGTTTTGATGTATGTTTACGGTGGCCCTGAAACCCCGCAGGTACTTAACTCTTACAACAGTCCGTTTGATTACGCCTGGTATCAGATGCTTTGTCAGAAAGGCTACATTGTTGCCTGCGTTGACGGTCGTGGTACCGGCCGCAAGGGTGATGCCTTTACCAAGGTGATTTACAAGCAGATGGGTAAATACGAAGCCATCGACCAAATTGCCGCAGCGAAGTATTTCCAGTCGCTGCCGTACGTTGATAAAGACCGCGTCGGCATCTGGGGATGGAGCTTCGGCGGTTATCTGTCAGCACTCTCTATGTTCAAGGGCGAAGGCACCTTCAAGATGGCAATTTCCGTAGCGCCCGTCACCAATTGGCGTTACTACGACAACATCTATACCGAACGCTATCTGCAAAAACCTCAGGACAATCCCGAGGGCTATGATGATAATTCGCCCTGCTACTTTGCCGACCAGCTGGAGGGCAACTACCTGCTGATCCACGGAACCGCGGACGACAACGTACATTTCCAGAACGCCATCGACCTGGTAACGCAGCTCAACAAGGCAGGCAAACAGTACGATATGTTCTTCTATCCGAACAAAAACCACTCAATCTATGGTGGCAACACGCGCCTGCACCTTTATTACAAGCTCACCAACTTCATTTTGGAAAACCTGTAAGCCGATATCCAAAACCGGCAGTTCCAATAACAAAAATGCGGATTAGCATAGACTAATCCGCATTTTTGTTATTCCGAAAAGTTTCCTGAATTATTCCGCAATCAGCTTCAACAGATATTCGCCATAGCCGCTTTTGCGGAGGGGCTCGGCGATTGCGCGAAGTTGGTCGGCGTTGATAAAGCCCTGCTTGTAGGCGATTTCTTCGATGCAGCCCACCATCAGACCTTGTCGCTCCTCAACCACCTGAACGAACTGAGTGGCTTCGATAAGCGAACGGAAGGTGCCGGTGTCGAGCCAAGCCGTACCGCGGTCTATCTTGCAGACTTTCAGTTTTTTGTGTTCAAGATAGTAGCGGTTGACGTCCGTAATTTCGTACTCGCCGCGTGCGCTGGGTTTGATGTTGGCAGCCACCTCCACCACGGAATTATCATAGAAATAGAGGCCAGGAACGGCGTAATTGGACTTCGGCTGTTTTGGTTTTTCCTCGATGGAAACGGCATTCATCTGACTGTCAAATTCGACCACGCCATAGCGTTCGGGATCAGAAACGTGGTAGGCGAAAACGATGCCGCCGTCGGGGTCGTTGTTGAGGTGTAGGTTTTGTTCGAAGGCCGTGCCGTAGAAGATGTTGTCGCCAAGTACGAGCGCCACCTTGTCGTTGCCGATGAACTCGCGGCCCAGCACAAAGGCCTGCGCAAGTCCGTTAGGAACCTCCTGAACCTTGTACTCAAAGCGGCAGCCGATGCGCGAGCCATCGCCCAAAAGACGCTCGAAATTGGGCAGGTCGGTGGGCGTTGAGATAATCAGAACCTCACGGATTCCAGCTGACAGCAGCGTGGAAAGCGGATAATAGATCATCGGTTTGTTGTAAATCGGCATAAGCTGCTTGCTCATAGCCATCGTGATGGGGTGCAAACGCGTGCCGGCGCCTCCGGCCAAGATGATTCCTTTCATATTAATTTCTCTTAAAAAATCAGGTTGCAAACTTACATATAATTTTGGAAATAGCGCTAAAATTGCAGCACTCTGCAAATTTACGGCACTATTTTCCCTTTTTCAAGATTAAGACATTGATTTCGGGTGTCGCGCCGAGGCGAAACGGCATAGAACCGCCCAGACCGAGCGAAACGAAAAGCTTCTGCCCGTTTTCTTCATAAAGCCCGCCCCACTCATCGTACATCCACTTGACGGGAGAGAAGTTTCCGACCTTGAACTGCATCGCGTGAGTATGTCCGGAAAGCATCAGCTCTATGCCAGTTTTTTGCAGAACCTCCATACGCCAATGTGACGGATCGTGGCTTAAAAGGACTTCAAACGTATTGTCATCCAATCCGTTGATAGCTTTTTTCAGATTTCCGCGCGGCGGAAGGGGGGGCTTGCCAATGTCGCCCACACCGATAATGGCGATGCTGTCGCTGTCGCGGTGCACAAAGCGATGTTCGTCAATCAGAAGTTGCCAGCCGAGTGATTTTTCGTTGGCGATGAGTTGCGCGGTTTCGCGTGCCGAGCCCGCCGGATCTTTGTAGTGCGCGTATGTGCCGTAGTCGTGGTTGCCCAAAACAGAATAGACGCCGTCTTTGGCGTGGAGTTGTGACAAAATGTCGCTGAACGGCTCCACCTCATCGGCCTTCATGTTCACCAAATCACCCGTAAAGACGATGACATCAGGATGCAGGGCATTGATTTTTTGCACCAAATCCTTTACAAAATGCGAATTGTCTCTGTAGGAGCCGACGTGGAGGTCGGAAATTTGCACAATGCGGTAGCCATCAAAGGCATCGGGCAGCTCGGAGAAGGTCAGTTGCTGCTCTTTTTCCACCATCCGCATTCTTCCGAATGTGCAGGCATAAAGCATAAGGAGAAAGACGACACCCGCCAATCCTAACGAAATGCACTCTCCTACTCTTCTGCCATTTTTCGACCATATCCCGATGATTATCGAGATGAACGAACCGATGGCAAACGCAATTTTCGGAAGTGAAAGCAGCAATAGCAGACAGAAAAGGATTTTGGTCAGAACCGCCGACACTATGCCAAAAGGTCGCAGAACGGCAACGATAATCACGAATATGAGCGGCAAGAAAAAGAGGATGTTTTTCCATAACTTTTTCTTACGCAGATAAACGAACCAGATATACAGGTCGGGGAGTGCAAGAATGCAGGCAAAAGTCAGCCAGAGTGATGGTCTCATATCGAACTTTTAAAGGAAAAGCACCCGCGTGACGAGGTGCTTTTCTATGCAAAATATTAGTACAGTCTCACTATCTTTTTTCAAGTTTCTCAATCTCTTTTTCGAGGTTCTTCGGCAAGTTTTCGACACAGTGGTGGCACTTCATTTCGAGCGTGTACATACGGCCGATGCAGTAGTTGGAGTGTTTGCAGCCGCTACGTTCTTCGCCGGCGGCCAACTTATTGACGAAGTCGGTATCGTGAACGAGTGCGCGAGCCATCTGCAAACCATCGAAGCCGGCATCCAGCACCTCCTCCATCTTGGCTTTGGAGACCAAACCACCGACATAAATCAACGGCAGTTTGAGTTCGGCGCGGAACTTCTTGGCATCATCCAAGAAATAGGCCTCTTTGAACGGGACTTCCGGAATCATGATTTTACCGAACATGCGGACGCCCATCTTCAGCCACCAGAATTTCCACGGATCCATGTAGTGAGTGAGGGTTTTGTAAGGCATACAGCCGCGCATAACGGCCATCGGAGCCTTACTGACGAAACCGGCAGTCAGCACCAAGCCATGAACGCCGAGTTTTTCCAGTTCTTTGGCAACAACCAAACATTCATCAATACCCAAACCACCTTTGAAGCCGTCGTACATGTTGGTTTTGACAACGACTGCCATATCATCGCCGGCAGCCTTCATTACTTCATTGATAACCAAACGCATAAAGTTCATGCGGTGATCCAAATCGCCACCGAAGTTGTCTTTTCTGTGGTTGGTGTAAGGCGACAGGAACTGGCTGATGAGATAGCCATGCCCCGCATGGATTTCCACAGCGTCGAAGCCGGCCTGGCGTGCCAGGTTGACAGCTCTGCCAAAATCTTTCACTAAATCATAAATTTCCTGTTCTTTGAGTTTGCGCACAAAAGTAGGAGAATAGAGGTTGAAGCCGCCGGAAGCGCCCACGGGAGTCTGGCCGCAGGTGCTGCGATGCGTCATATTACCACAATGGCCCAGCTGAATGGAGGCCTTGGCCCCTTCCGCATGGATAGCGTCGGTGAGTTTTTTCAAGTCGGGAATAATTTCCTCGCGCATCCAAAGTTGCCCGTCGAAGGAGACACCGCTGCGATTTACGGAAGCGTAAGCAATGGTGGTCATACCGATGCCGCCCTTCGCGACAGCGGTATGGTAGTTGAAAAGATCTTGTGAAGGTTTGTTGCCGTAGCACATGTTTTCAAATGCGGCAGAACGAATCGTACGGTTGCGCAGGGTCAGCGGACCGAAGGTAACCGGTGTGAAAATTTTTGAGTCTGACATATCTTTTTTTATTTCAAATTTTTCAAAAAAACAATAACTTTTTTCTTCAACACTTAATCAAAAAACGGCAGAGTGATTAGTAGATAAAGGGAATTACGCGCTTTAGTTTCTTGCCCTCCATTTCGGCGCCGAACTCTTTTTGATACTTATGATAGAGCGTGTTAGCACGAGGAACGAGATTAGCGAAAGTCCAGATGAAGAAGACGAGGCCGGCGAGCGACCATGTCATAATCGCAAAACCAAGCCACTCCATCAGTTCACCGCAGTAGTTGGCGGAGGTGACGTAGTTGAACATGCCACCTTTTGGCAGATAGTGCTTGGTATCCGCCGGATCTTTACGCAGATGACGGATAATGTAGTCGGAATGCAAATTTGTGGCAAAGCCAGCGATGAAAATCAGTACACCGATAATAAATTGCGGTGAGCAAATCCACTGAACATCAGTATAATGCAAACCAAATGCAGCATAATTGACGCGATAGGATTCGAAGAAAATCCAATAACCTTGCATCAAAGCGTTGAGGCAGTTGAAACAGAAACCCATCAACATGATACCGATAGGCATTTTGCTTTTGCCATGCATTAAAAAAGGAAAGATGAACACCCGTTGAAAGTAGTGGATTTCAAAAATGATGAAGAAGAGCAGCGGCACCAGGTCGAAGCGATGCGGCGAGCACAGCCACATCACGACCATAGCTACAAAAACGGGAACCTCCATCACGAACCACGCCACCTTGTTGTTAATCAGTTTGCCCCAGCGAGAGGAAACCAACATGCCGTAACCCGCTTCAACAAAATAGAGGGCTACGAAAACGATGACGGCGATTACCGTCATTACCAAAAGGAAGATATTGAATGCAGACATAATGGTTACTTAATCAGAATTTCCATAGGCAGACGAGCCTGAACGCCTTGCAGATGGCGCATTTGGCGCATTGCTGCGTATGCGGGATAAAATTCGCCCAGTTCGTTGCGCAAATTGGCTTCGATCTGGCGGTCTTTGTTTTCAGGTTCGGTCACGATTTCAAAGAAGCTTTTCTTTTTCGGATAATAAACGACTTCGAAATCGCTAATGCCAGCTTTATGAGCGGCGAGGTCAATGGCGTCGTGGAGGTTGCCCAACTTGTTCACCAAGCCGATTTTCACGGCGTCGGCACCGGTCCACACGCGGCCCATGCCGATGCTGTCAACATTTTCCATCGTCATACCACGGCCTTTGGCGACGCGGCTCAGGAAGGTGTTGTAGGTGGCGTCAACGCTTTGCTGCATATATGCGCTTTCCTTTTCGTCCATCGTGCGGAAGCCGCGCAAAGCGTCGGCGTGTGCGTTGGTGGCGACACCGTCAATGGTGACGCCCAGTTTGTTGGCCAGGAAATTGCCGACGCTCGGAATCATGCCGAATACGCCGATGGAGCCGGTGATGGTGGTCGGTTCGGCAACGATGGCGTCGGAATTGCTGGAGATGTAGTAGCCGCCGGAAGCCGCATAGTCGCCCATAGAGGTAACCACGATTTTGCCTGCGGCCTTAGCCTGTTCGATTTCATTCCAAATCACTTCGGAAGCCAACGCACTGCCACCCGGAGAGTTGACACGTAAAACGATGGCCTTCACCTTTTCATCTTTGTAAGCGCGACGGATTTCATTGCACAGCGTCGTTGAACCGATAACCGTTTCGTTACCGACGCCATCGATAATTTCACCCACGGCATAAACCACAGCAATTTTATCGGAAGAACTCTTTTTGACCGGGTCGGTCCAAGTGGCCTTGTAGTCGTTCAAACTCACCAACGTGATTTTCTTATCTTCCGAAACGCCGATTTTCTTGCGGATGTCGCGGTTATAAGCGGGACGGTAGTTAAGTTCGTCAACCAAGTGATATTCAAGGGCATCTGCACCACGACTAATCAACATGCTGTCGGCGATTTCATTAAGTTTTTCCACAGAAACCTTGCGTGAGGCAGCAATATCGGCACAGAAAGTGCCCCAAATGGAGTTCACCAGCGCCAACGACTGCTCGCGGCTGGCCTCACTCATATCCTCACGGAAATACGGTTCGACAGCGCTTTTATAGCGGCCGTGCTTTACGATTTCAACATCCACGTCCAGCTTGTCCAACAAACCTTTGTAGAACAAGGTCTGCATGCACATACCACGGAAGTCGATGCTGCCTTGCGGATTCAGATAGACCTTGTCGGCGACGGATGCGATGTAATAGGCACCTTGCGTGTAGGAATCGCTATAGGCATAGACGAACTTACCCGACTTTTTGAATTCCTTAAGTGCTCCGCGAATTTCCTCCATGCTGGCAGGACTTGCCGAAACAGCGGTGAGATTCAAGGAGATACCTTGAATTTTCTTGTCTTTGGCCGCCATCGTAATAGCGCGAAGGATGTCATCCAGTCCAATTGATGGCTGCTGGCCGTACACGGTGTAAGCGAAGTTATCGACTGACCGTTCTTCGATGTTGGCATCCAGCGTCAGTTCGAGCACAGAGTTCTTTGGAATGCTGGTGGAGGAGCTGCCGATGAGGAACACCAAAAGAATTATACCGAGGATGGAAAGCACAACGTGCGCCAGTACAAAGCCGAGAAGGGAGCCAAAGACCACGCGCCAGAACTTGCGGGCACGACCTTCTGGCTTAACTTTCTTCTGGCAAGGCACTTCATTTCTCAATTCTTCTTCATTCATAATTATAATGTTTAAAATTAGCCAAAATGAACTGGCAAAAATACAACTTTATTATTGTTAATGAAATCATTTCGGATATTTTTATCAACTATTTCAATGAATTAAAAAAAGCGAAAGAACCGATAATTTTTCTAATAAATACAGTATTTTTGCAAAAAAATATTGAGGCGAGTATTGACCGGTTTTTCTTATGGAAAAGAATTATCTGAAAGAATTAAAAAATCCTGTATATCAAATTGTTGGAGAAGCGGCTGAAGAGATGGGGCTGGTGGCGTACGCCGTCGGCGGTGTGGTGAGAGATATCTTTTTAAACCGCAGTTCGAAAGACATCGACATCGTGGTCGTCGGTTCGGGCATTGAGTTGGCGAAGGCGACGGCACGCAAAATTTCGCCCAACCTCGGGGTGAATGTCTATAAGAACTTCGGCACGGCGCAGTTTACCCACGACGGCATTATGGTCGAATTTGTCGGTGCGCGCAAAGAGTCGTACTCGCACGATTCGCGCAAGCCCGTAGTGGAAGACGGCACGCTGGAAGACGATCAGAACCGCCGTGACTTCACCATCAACGCGCTGGCGATTGCCCTCAACGGTCCGAAAAAAGGCTGCATCATCGACTCCTTCCATGGTATTGAAGACATCAGCAACAAGCTGATTCGCACGCCGTTAGATCCCGACATTACCTTTTCTGACGACCCGCTCCGAATGCTACGCGCCATCCGTTTCGCCTCGCAACTCAACTTCACCATCGTTCCCGAAACCTACGAGGCCATCAAGCGCAACGCCTATCGTCTGGAAATTATTTCCAAAGAACGCATTGCGGAAGAGATGAACAAGATACTGCTTTCCCCCAAACCCTCCATCGGACTTAATCTGCTGGATGATAGCGGTTTGCTGATACAATTTCTACCCGAACTGATTGCGTTGAAAGGCGTGGAAACCATCAACGGGCTCAAACACAAAGACAATTTTCTGCATACGTTGGAGGTGGTTGATAAGATTGCGATGGTCAGCAACAACCTCTACCTCATTTGGGCAGCGCTGTTTCACGACATCGCCAAACCCAAAACCAAGCGTTTTGACGAAAAAATCGGTTGGACGTTCCACGGGCATGAATTTCTCGGTTCGAAGATGATTCCGGGATTGTTCAAGCGGCTGAAGCTGCCATGCAACGAAAAGATGAAGTACGTGCAAAAAATCGTCGGGCTGCATCTTCGTCCGCAAGCGCTTGTAGATGAAAGCATTACTGATTCCGCCGTACGCCGCCTGCTATTCGAGGCGGGCGATGATGTAGATGACCTCATGTTGCTTTGCGAGGCCGACATCACCTCCAAAAACATGGCCAAGGTGAAACGCTACCTCGACAACTTCGCCATTGTACGGCAGAAGTTCATCGAAATCGAGGAGAAGGATAAGATTCGCAACTGGCGACCGCCGATTGACGGCGAACTGATTATGCAGACATTCGGATTAAAGCCGTCACGCGAAGTAGGCACGATAAAAGATGCGGTTTGCAACGCCATTTTGGATGGTGTGATTGAAAACACGTATGCCGCTGCCAGCCAGATGATGGTGGAAGAGGGCGTGAAGCTGGGCTTTTCGGTAGTGCAACTGCCGCCGCCGGAGCCGCCGAAAACAGCAGAAGAGAAAGAAAATAAGGAAGAAAGCGAATAATGCCTTATGGGACATTAACTTTTTCATCATTTTCGCAACTTCACTCCTAACAATTTTTGTATATTTGCCGCCGAAATTTTTGAAAATCAACAAATTTTTATCATATGATTTACTTAGACAATTCCGCAACAAGTTTTCCCAAACCGACTGAGGTTTATGATTTTATGAACAACTTTTATCGCACACACGGTGTGAATCCGGGTCGTTCCGGTTTTGACGCTGCGATTGAAACTGGCGAACTTGTTTCCGACACTCGCCGTATGCTCACCAAGCTCTTCAACGGCGGTGGCGACTTCAACCGTCTGACTTTCAGTTACAACGCTACCGACTCTTTGAACATGATTATTCAAGGTTTGGCGCTGGAGCATCCTGGTGCGCACGTCATCACCACCATGCTCGAACATAACTCCGTTCTCCGCCCGCTCTATACACTCGAACAGCGCGGTCAGATTGAAGTCACCTATCTTCCGTTCGACGAACGCGGATATGTCAATCCCGACGATGTAAAGAAAGCCATCAAACCCAACACTAAATTCATGGTTTGCACGCACTGTTCCAACGTCATCGGTACCATCCAGCCGTTGGCGGAAATCGGTAAGGTTTGCCACGACCACGGCATCATCTTCGTGGTGGATGGCAGCCAGGGCGCCGGTGCCGTTGATTTGGACATGCAAGCACAAAATATTGACGTTTACTGCTTTACCGGTCACAAATGCCTGATGGGGCCCACCGGTATTGGTGGTTCATACGTTCGCGAAGGCATCACCATCGGTCAGACCCGCTTCGGTGGTACCGGTGTGCGTTCCGCCGTTCCCAACCATTTGGAAGAATATCCGTATCGCCTTGAAGCCGGCACTCTCAACCTCCTCGGCGTCGCCGGTCTGTATGCCGGTGTGAAATGGATCACCAAAGAGGGCATTATGAACATCCACAACCGCGAAATGGCTTTATGGAAGAAACTGCGTGACGGTTTGAAGGAAATCGAAGGTGTGACCATCTACTGTGCCACCTCCACCGAAAATCAGAACCCGGTTCTCTCCTTCAATGTTAAAGGTTGGGATTCCAGCGACGTAGGCACCATGCTCGACGTTGACTACGACATCGCCTGCCGTATCGGTTTGCACTGCGCTCCGAAAGTTCACGTCGGTCTCGGCACTATCGACATCCACGGCACCGTCCGCTTCAGCGTCGGCGCTTTCACTACCGAACAAGATATCGACACCGCCATCGACGCCATCAAGGACATCGCCGCAATGAAGAACTAACAAGGGTCGTGTTAAAATAGTATCATGATTGTATAGTTGTGGGGATGGAGAATTTCACAAATTTCATCCCCACAATTTTTAATTCCTAATTCCAAATTTTTAATTCCTAATAAAAAAATGCTTCCTTCTCCGCAGAAAGAAATGTATGCCAAAGAGCGTTTTAGTGCGCTTCAGGCACAACGATTGGCCCAAGAAATCGCTTTTGGCCCTATCGTTTTCCAAGTATCACGCCTCATGGTGAAATTCGGCATCTTCCAGATGCTGGACGATCACAAAGACGGGATGACGATGGACGAAATCGCACAGCAGGCCAACTTGTCGCACTACGGCGCGCAGGTATTGCTGGAGTCATCGCTCACTACTGGAACCATCTTATTGAAAGACAATAAGTTCTATTTAGCCAAACCAGGATGGTTCCTATTGCACGACGACATGGCCCGCGTCAACATGGACTTTAACCACGATGTAAACTATCTGGGACTTTTTAATTTGGAGGAAGCCATTTTGAACGGGAAACCGGAGGGTTTGAAGGTTTTTGGCGAATGGCCGACGATTTACGAAGGGCTTTCGCAACTGCCGGCGCAGGTGCAGAAAAGCTGGTTCGGCTTCGACCACTTCTATTCCGACAACTCCTTCGAGCAGGCATTGCAGATTGTATTCGCCAACCATCCGCGCACGCTGTTGGATGTCGGCGGCAACACCGGTCGTTGGGCGACACAGTGCGTGAAGTTCGATAAAGCGGTGAATGTCACCATTATGGATTTGCCGCAGCAGTTGGAAATGATGCGCAAGGCGACGGCGGAATTGGAAGGAGCGGACCGCATTCACGGTTACGGCGGCAACCTGCTGGATGAAGCCACCGCCATGCCGACGGGCTTCGACGCCATCTGGATGAGCCAGTTTTTGGACTGCTTTTCCGAAGAGCAGGTGTGCAGCATTCTGCGCCGCGCCGCACAAGCCATGTCGGCCGACAGCAAACTCTACATTATGGAGACCTTCTGGGACCGCCAGCGTTTTGAAACCGCATCCTATTGCTTAGCGCAAATCAGTCTCTATTTCACGGCTTTGGCGAACGGAAACAGCAAAATGTACTACTCCGACGACATGGCCCGCTGCGTGGAGGCATCCGGTTTGCGTATCGAAACCATCCACGATGGTTTAGGGCTGGGACACAGTATCATGCAGTGCGTTAAAAAGTAGATGAATTTATTTATAACTATTTATGTAATAATAAATTAAATAAAAATCTATTTTTTTACATAATAAGAAAGAGATTATACAACTCATCAATAATGAATATTTTATCACCAACCAGTTGCAAACAGTCAACTTCAGGTAAGTCTTTTTATACCCAATCGCAGCAGGCAAGTTCTCCAAAGCGCTATTTAACTTCCATCATATTCACATTCTGCCTTCTGTTTTGGGCAGAAGACGGCGCATTTTGTCAGACTGTCACTTCTGCCGGACTTGTTCCGATGGGGGGCAATGCGACAACGGCCGAGGCAGGCTCCGTCGCATCGTCGTACGGACTGACCTTCAACAACGTCCTCGGCGGCCTTTCCGAAGGACTTCAGCAGGCACAAGTGGAAAACACCCGCGACACCCTGCTGCTCACCACCGACGAAGTTTCCGCGCAAGGCCTGCAAACCGGCTATGTGTCCCCCGACAACGACGCTTTCCTCGGTTATACGGCCGAGGGCTACGATTCATACGCGCAACACTTTGTGTATGAGTACCAATGCCCCGACAACGTAAGTGAAACGATGACGGCTTCGGGACATTCCACCATGGAAGTCACTCTGCAGGAACCGGTGGTCACGCCCACTCCTTTCGACGGAGTCATCGCGCTCGCCACGCCCGCTTCCAACCCGTTTGCCTACCCCATCGGCGAGACCGAGGCGCAGTGGGACATCGCTGTCGGCGACCAGAGCCGCAACTGCCCGCTGAAAGTGAATATCATGCAGATGCTCTGTCCGGCTACCGTTTCCGACATTGATGACAACGTGTACAACGTGGTTTCCATCACCCCCTACTGCTGGACCGGCAGGAACATGGCGGCCGTGCGCTATGGCGATGGCACCGACATTCCCGGCGTGATGGTTTATCCGCAGGGATCGTACACCTACGATATGGCCAATACTTTCGGTCGGCTCTATACCTGGCCCGCCGCCTCCCACAATGGTGCAACCAACGCCGCCGGTTTCGTGCAGGGCGTCTGTCCCCACGGCTGGCACCTGCCCACACAGACGGAGGCCGAACACCTGATGAGCGCCGTTGAGCCCACCGACCTGATGACGCCCGACTACTGGCTGCCACAAGGCGGTACCAACGCCACCGATTTCGGCGAGCTTCCCGCCGGTTTCTACAACGCGGAAAGCGGTTATTATGAGGGGCTGCTCGTGAAATCATACTTCTGGACCACCGAACCGGCCGGCACCACCTACATTGCCTGCGAGTTCGGCTCCGCGTGCGGCACACTGGTGGCTACACCCGCACATAGTGCCTCTGGACTCAGCGTCCGCTGCGTGCTCGATTATTGATTCAAGTTTCGCAAGTTAACAAAATAATTATAACAGACTTAGGACTTGAGACTTATGAAAGAGAAACGAGAACAATGAGAACAACGAGAATGAATGGATTTGCCATCATATTTCCGATTCCGACTTGAAAAGTCGTAAGTCTCCATTACAACAAGAAAAAAAAACAGCCTGCGAAAGTTGAGTTATTAAATCGGTTAAACGGTTAAACGAAATCAACAACTCAATAACTCAACAGATCACAGTTCACAGATCACAAATCAACGATTCAACAATAAAAATTAATCAATAAACAATCAAAAATGAAAAAAGCATTTGCAGTCTTTACACTTTTGCTCGGATTGATTTCAATGTTCGCACAGTCGGGGCCGACATTCCCATATCAAGCCGTGGTGAGAAATTCGCAAAACCAGCTCATCAAAGACAGCACCTTTGCCATTGGCGTGGAGGTCTATCAGGGCGTTGATTTGAAATTCAGCGAAACGCAGAGCGTGACCACCAACGCCAACGGACAGTTCACGATGAACATCGGTGGCGGCACACTGGTGTCGGGGGCGATGGCCGACGTGGCCGACTGGAGCGTGGCGAAGTTCAAAATCACCTACCACCTCAGCGAAGGCGACATTGTTTCGGAAAACGCGGTGAGTCCCGTTCCATACGCGTTGCAAGCGGCCAACGTAGCGGAAAACGCCTCTTTGGATTGCGCTGATGTGATAAACTGCATTGCAGACACGTTGAACCATTATACCACCACAACCGCTCTTGAGCAGCTGCTGCAACAAATTTCTGCGCGAATGGATGCGCAGGAAGCCACGATCGATTCTCTGCGTCATCTGGTTGACTCCCTGTCCGACCTTTCCCACGGCGGCGGCTCCACACCGAGCGCAATATTCTTCTGCGACTCCTCCACAGTGAAAGACGTTGACCAAAACGAATATCACACGGTGTCCATCGGCAACCAGTGTTGGATGAAAGAGAATTTGAGGACCAAGACACATACCTATGGCAGCGTATATACCAATCCGGATGTTGATTCTGTCATCTACGGCCGCTATTACGATTGGGAAGCCATAATGCAGGTGGCTGATGCTAATTCTTCAGATTTCACCCCAACTGGTATCCATCAGGGAATCTGTCCTACGGGCTGGCACGTACCTTCACAGGCCGAGTGGAATACGTTGATCTCATACGTAAACAGCGAAACAGGCTACAAATGCGATGGTAATAATGACTATATCGCCAACGCGCTTTCCTCCGATACGGGATGGGAAAGTCCCGATGGATGCTGTGCCGGACATAACTCTTTCACCTTAAACAAGACCGGTTTTTCGGCTGTCCCCTCTGGCTACAAATTTTTCCAAACGGACAGTTACATTGGAAACGGATGGATCACATTCATTGGATCGTCCACTCAGAGCAATAGCCAAAGCGTACGCATCCTTTATCTGAGGAACGATGATCCTAATACGAACACAGCAAACAGCTCTCTCAAGATGGACGGCGTCTCTGTCCGCTGTCTTCGCGATGCGGGTATTGTTGGGAATGCCGGTAGCAACGAGAGTGGCATTGGCAGTGGCAACACCCCATCCACCCCGGCAACGATGAGCTGCGAGGATGTGATAGAATGTATAGGCGACACCCTCGGCCGACTCAACGCGCGCATCACATCGCAGGGCGCAGAAATTGAGACTCTGATTGGCACTGTGGCTTCGCAGGACGAAACCATCGACTCTCTCGCTAAATTGGTTGCCTCTCAAGACAGTGCCATCAACTCCCTGAGCAATCAAATGATTCCATTCAACTGCGGCACTTCCGAGGTGAAGGACGTTGACAATAACACTTACAACACCGTCCAAATCGGCAACCAGTGCTGGATGGCCCAGAACTTGAGAACGAAAACGCATCAATACGGCAATGTATGGACTAAAACAGATGTGGACTCTGCAATCTACGGTCGCTACTATGATTGGGCGGCCGTGATGCAGGGCGAATCTGGCAGCACGGTTCAAGGCATCTGCCCGGCTGGCTGGCACGTGCCGAGCGATGCGGACTGGGACACGCTGACCACCTACGTGAGCAGCGTTGAAGCATACAAATGTAATAGCTCTATCGCCAGTGCGTTGTCTGATTCTACCGGGTGGAAATCCTCCAGCATATGTTGTGCCGGTGACAACAGCTCTGCTACCATAAATATAACTGGCTTCGCGGCTGTTCCCGCTGGCAGTTTCACAGACGGTTTCGGAGGTTTTGGCTACGACGCCTACTTCTGGAGTGCTACCGAGTACAATAACCAAATGGCATTATGTCAGAGTCTGCATAGTCTCGCTACCGGTGTGAGCAGCTACGAGGACTATAAGAGTCACTGTTATTCTGTCCGTTGCGTGCGCAATGCGGGTATTGTTGGGAATGCCGGTAGCAACGAGAGTGGCATTGGCAGTGGCGGAAGCCACTCCGCCCCTGATGGTGGCGACAATGACTGCTGCTCCGAATTGAGAGCAAGACTCGACAGCCTCGAAAATGTAATCGACTCCCTTGCCAACGTCATCAATAACGGCAAAGTGGCCGATGGCCAACCCTGCCCGGGCGTCGCAACTGTTTCCGATGCTGATGGCAATACTTACAACACGGTGAAAATCGGCAGCCAGTGCTGGATGAAAGAAAATCTGAGAAAGAGGCCGACAATAGGAAATTCCTGGAATCCTGGCGGTGATGAGGGGAACGTGGCTGCCAACGGCCTCCTGTACGACTGGACAGCCGTGATGCAGGTCGCTGATGCTAATAACACCCTGGTTGCTGTTCAAGATAAACATCAGGGCATCTGCCCCAACGGTTGGCACGTGCCTTCACAAACCGAGTGGGAGACGCTGAGCCATTACACGTTCGACAACTACAGATGCGCCGACTGCGAGGAATTTGACCCGATATGGCAATCGAATCACGCTTACTGTGTCGCCAAGGCATTGTGTTCGGCCGCGTGGAATGATGGCGGCAGTAGCTGTAATGCGAACAGCAACGCAATAGGCAAAAACGTCACGGGATTCTCTATTCTTCCTGCTGGAGCCTGTTTCAGCGAAACCCCTGGCTCTTTTGGTGCTCACGCATACTTCTGGAGTACTACTCAACGCGATGAAATTGCCGTAAATTCTTGGTCTTTGGGCAGCTTAGCTTCCTCTTTCGACTTGTACTCAGACAATAAGTCTGTCGGTCTTTCCGTGCGCTGCGTGCGCAATTGAGTTAGGGAGAAGAGTTCAGAACTGCTTTCAACCCACTTACAGATACCATAGAACACTAAGACAGAGTTTCACGCGGAGCCTAAACTGAGGCGACCGCAATTCCTGATACCATATAACAGACAATTAAGACGAAACGAGAACTTGCGTTTTTGCAGTTCGAAAAAAAGTTTAGCGGACGGCAATAGAATTTTATCGCACTTTACGAACTTTATAAACTAATTATGATTATTTTTGCAGCCTCGATTTTGTCAGATTTCGCTTAACGAATTTCGCAAGGTTTGACAAGTCGAAATAAAGAAACGGAGAAATAGAATCCCCCATAATTTCAAAAATATGTCAAACGAAAGATTTGCCATCATTGGCGCAGGACATTTCGGCTCTTCCATCGCTATCGCCTTATCACAAAGCGGGGCGGAGGTGTTGGTTATCGACTCCGACATCAATGTGATACAGGATATTTCGGACGATGTCGCTTATGCGGTGTGCATTGACGCCACTAACAAAAAGGCGCTGATTGCGGAAAACATACAGGATTTTGATGTCGTAGTGGTAGCTATCGGCAACGATTTTGTAAAGCGCCTGCTTTGCACCGCCAACCTCATGGACCTGGGTGTCAAGCGCATTGTGTGCCGCACCATGGGCACCAACCAGCGCATTATTTTGGAAAAGATGGGTGTGACGGAATTTTTGTCACCGGAAGACGAAATCGGGACTATGTTTGCGGAACGACTGCTTAATCCGAGCATCGTTTCGTACTTGCAACTTCCTGACGGATACCGCATTGCGGAAATCATCGCGCCACCGCGCCTGGTGGGTATGACCATCGCCGACCTGAACCTGCGCGACGCCTATCGCCTGAGTTTGATTACCATCCGTCGAAATTTCATCGAATCGAAAGACCCGACACAAAGCAACGCCACCGGCCATACGCTTGGCGTGCCCGACACGCTGACCGTAATTGAGGAACAGGACTGCTTCGTCATTTTCGGTCTTACCCGTGATATTGAAAACTTTATCAAGAAAAACCAATAACAGTCATGTTGAAGTCGTTGGTGCGATATGCAAGAAAGTTCAAGTTCGCGCTGGCGTCCAACCGATTCCGCATCGAAAGGATTCTCAAGGTCTTTTCCGTGCTCATCTCGCTTGGCGCCGTGGTGGCCATTATATGCCAACACGGATGCTATCTTTCAGAAGAAATGGAACTCCGCACCTCCGCTATCGTCGTGGTGGCGTTCTGTTTCTACGTCTTCAAATATTTTTTACGAAGCTTATATGAAATGAAATTTCTAACTTATCTGAAAAACAATAAGTTAGAATCCGTCATCATTCTCTTGCTACTGATAGCCGTCATTTTCAGCCACCAGCTGCAAGACCTATTTTCGCTTTCAGACTCCGTTTTTCCACACTATCGGCAGCTCTTTTTCCACATTTTCTACTTCTTTATCTTCTTTGTGGAAATAGCGAAAGTGAGCACTGTTTTGAAAAAAATCAACATGAGCCCGCCGTTGCTGATGTTGCTCTCCTTCTTTGTGCTGATAGCGATGGGCACGCTCCTACTCTTGATGCCGAAAGCCACCACAAACGGCATTTCGTTTACGGATGCTCTTTTCACTGCCACCAGCGCGAGCTGTGTCACCGGGCTGACTTCGGTCAACACAGCGTTGTGCTTCACCACCACAGGATACATTATCTTAATGGTACTCATGCAGTTAGGAGGTATGAGTATTCTATCTTTCGCAACCTTCTTCATTTCATTTCTCTCGCATTCCTACACCGGACTTCGTTATCAGTATATGGTGAAGGACATGCTTTCGACCAACCGCGTCGCCGACTCTTTTTCGTTTTTGCGCGAAATCATCGTCGTTACCTTTGTGATTGAGGGTGTCGGCGCGTTGATGCTGTACATGTACTGGCGCACCACGGGCCTTTTCGTTGACGACGGTGAGACCATTCTGTATTCGATTTTCCATGCGATATCGGCTTACAACAATGCGGGCTTTTCGTTGTGGCCGGAGAGTTTGATGAGCAGCGACGTCGTCAACAGTCATTTCCCGCAGATGATCATCATGATTCTCGTGTTTGCGGGCGGCATCGGCTATGTGGTGATTCGCGACTTTTTCGACCCGCGCGTTATCCGCGAGCGCAAGAAAAAGCGCTGGATGAAGCTCACCGACGGCACGCAGATTGCCCTCATCACCTCTTTCGCCATCATCATCACGGGTACGATCATCTTCTATTTTTTAGAGGCCAACAACACACTCGTCGGCAAGGGTAACCCGTTCGACAAGGTGTTTGCCTCGTTGTTTCAGGTGGTAGCGGGCCGAACGGCAGGCTTCAACATCGTAGATATCAATGCGATAAGCATTCCCGCCATTTTGTTGTTCATCGTAATCATCTTCATCGGTGCGTCTCCGGGTTCTACCGGCGGCGGTATCAAAACAACCACCTTTTTTGTCATTCTCAAATCAATTTCTGCCACAATCAAAGGAAAAAGCAAGATTGAATTCCGTAAAAAAACGATTCCTTTCAGCATTGTCGATAAGGCCTATTCCATCGTCGTCATGTCGCTGGTATTCATCATTTCCTCCACCTTCCTTTTGGCAATCATTGATCCTGAAATTCCGTTGAAGAACCTGATGTTCGAGGCCACCTCCGCCTTCACCACATGCGGGCTGTCAACGGGCTGCATTGCCGACTTTTCCGTGGCAGGCAAGTTGGTGCTCACGCTCAACATGTACATCGGGCGTATCGGCACACTCACCTTCGCCTACGCATTGAGCAAGCGCGTGAAAGAGACGCGCCACGAATACCCGGAAACATCCTTCATGGTCGGTTAGTACGAATTTTATTTCGTACCCAAGAAAAAAAACCTCATTGTGAAAATTTTGACGTAACTTTGCACGCTCAATTAATAATGTAATTTTAAAGTAAATATATTATGGAAAATCAAGAAAAGGCTTCTATTGAACAGAAAGTTATCGCAGTCATCAACCAACTTCGTCCCTACCTTCAGGGCGATGGTGGCGACATCGAATATGTAGAATTGACCGACGAATACGTAGTAAAGGTGAAATTGCAAGGTGCCTGTGGCTCCTGCCCTCACGCTAAAATGACCCTCAAACAGGGTGTTGAAGCCACTTTGAAAAAATACGTTCCGGAAGTCACCGCCGTTGAAGACGTTGTTTTAGGTTTCTAAAATACTGATTATGAGCTTAAAATGTGGAATTATAGGTCTGACCAACTGCGGAAAGACCACAATGTTTAACTGTATTTCCAACACGAAGGCGGCGATCACCGACTTCGCTTACAGTACCAACAAGTCCAACATCGGTGTTTGCAACGTACCCGATGAACGTCTGGCTAAAATCAACACCTTCATCGCTGCCGACAAGCTGATTTACGCGACGGTGGATGTGGTTGACGTTCCCGGTTTGGCGAAAGGCGCGAGCCAGGGCGAAGGCATCGGCAACGGCTTCTTGGCCGATGTACGCCAGTGCGATGCGCTCATCCACGTGCTGCGCTGCTTCGACAACGCCAACCTGCCGCACGTCGAAGGTTCCATCGACCCCGTCCGCGATATCGAAATCGTTGAATTTGAATTGCAGGTCAAGGACTTGGAACAAATCGACCGCAAAATCCAAAAGGTGGAAAAGGCCGCCAAAGTGGGCGACAAAAACGCAAAACACGATTTGGACATCCTGCTGAAATACAAACATCATCTGGAAAACTTCCAGAACGTGCGTACGCTTGAAACCACCGAAGATGAAAAGGCGGTCGTCGCCGACATGATGCTGTTGACCGACAAGCCCGTCCTGTTCGTCTGCAACGTCAACGACGACGCGCTGGAAAACAACCACTACGTGGATGCGGTACGTGAGGCATTGAAAGACCAAGATTGCGAAATCCTCGTGATTGCAGGCAAACTGGAATCCGAAATCGCAGAGTTGGAAGACGAAGCCGACCGTATGGCCTTTTTGGAAGATGTCGGACTGACCGAACCCGGCGTGAACAAGGTGATTCGCGCAGCATATAAGTTGTTGAATCTCATCTCCTTCTTCACCGTTGGCGGGAAAGAGAACCGTGCTTGGACGATTCGCATGGGCATGACGGCTCCGCAGGCGGCAGGCGTCATCCACAGCGATCTCGAACGCGGCTTCATCCGCGCCGAAGTCATCAAATACAACGACCTCGTGGCACTCGGCTCCGAACTCAAATGCAAAGAGGCCGGCAAGCTCTCCGTCGAAGGCAAAAACTACATCGTGGCTGATGGCGACATCCTCCACATCCGCTTTAACGTCTAATCCGACCTCCTATGCCCCAACGCCAAACTCTTCAACAAAACTTGTCGCAACGCCTTTCGCAACGCCAATTGGCGTTGATGAGGTTGGTGGAGGCTAATCAAGAAGAGCTGGAAGAGTTGATAAGCAAGGAGATAGCAGAAAATCCGGCATTAGAGGAAGGCCCCGAGGAAGATCTCGATCTGAACACAAATCCGGAGAATCCCGAAAATGACGATGACGATGAGCCTACGGAAATCTCATACGAAGATGCATTAGAACGCGGTGAAACCACTCGCGAAAACGACAACTTCGACAGCAATTCCGATGACTGGGAATCCAACGACTACAGTTATTTCCAGTCTTCGGAAGATGACCGTTACGAGAAACCCATCATCGCAACCACCTCTTTTCGAGAAGATTTGGTACGACAAATCGGCGAACTCGACATTAGCGAAGAAGAGGAACTCATCGCCAAGTACATAGTTGGCTGGCTGAATGACGACGGCTATCTTGACAGCGAATGCCGTTCCATTGCCAACCGGCTGCTAATAACCGAAAACCTACAGATTTCCGCCAACGAGGTGGAATTGGTGCTGAAACAGGTGATACAAAATCTGGAACCACCTGGCATCGGCGCCCGCAATTTGCAGGAATGCCTGCTTTTGCAAATCCGCTATGAGATACAGAAAGAGGCAACACCCGAACTCACGTTGGCCGAACGGATTCTGCAAAACGATTTCGAACTTTTTTACAAGAAAAAGTACAATGTGATTTTGCGAAAAGAAAAAATTTCGCAAGCCGAATTGGATAAGGTTCTGGGAATCATCACCAAACTCAACCCCAAACCCGGAGGCGGAGCAGAAGAGAACAACTACGTCATTCCCGATTTCATCATTTCCATTGAAAATAATGAACCAACGGTAACCCTGGCCAATCCGTACGACGGCCGCCTCCGCGTAAATCGCGAATACGAAAAATTATTCGCCAAAATGACGGAAAAGCGCAATGCCGAGGCCCGCAAATTCATCCGCGAAAACATCGACAAAGCCAAGGCGTTCATTGAGCTGATGCCCGAAAGAGACCGCACTATGTATTTAGTAATGAACGAAATAGTGCAACAACAAAAGCCCTATTTCCTCTCCGGTGATTTGAAAGAACTGCGCCCGATGGTATTGGCCGACATCGAGAAAAAGACAAATTTGGATGTCTCTACCGTTTCGCGCATCACCTCCCGTCGCTACGCATTAACGCCTTACGGTACAATTCTGCTGAAAAGACTCTTTTCCGAAAGTGTGGGCAGCAACGACAAACAAGAGGGCGCTTCCTCCGTCGCAGTTCGCGAAGTGCTGAAGGAACTGATTGATGCGGAAAACACAAATTGCCCGTTCACCGATGAAAAGCTGACCACTTTACTAAAAGAAAAAGGATATGACATTTCCCGCCGCACTGTGGTGAAATACCGCGAACAATTAGGAATCGACAATTCAAATATGAGAAAAAAATCTAAAAAAAAATCTTTATGAAAAAATTATCCAAAATTATGATTATCACGCTTTTAAGCGTGTTTGTTTTCGCTTCTTGCGAAAAAGAAGAAGGAGTTTTCAACCCGAAACAGAAAATCCACAAGACCAGTAGCACCTACGAAGAGATGACCGAAGTGCTGGTGAACGGAACCTGGCAAACCGTTGGCGACGATAAGGAAGCCGGTCCCTCCGAAGTATGGGTATGGGACGGCAACCTGCTTTCCTCCATCCGCTACTATGACGGAATCGATTTGGAGTACGAAGAACACTATCAGTACGATAAAGACAACGTCTTGATCCGAGTCTCCAACGATGAAGGTGATGCTTACGAATACGTTTATGGTGATTCACAATTAAAAGAAATTGACTATTTCTACGGAAATGAACTGGAAGGCAGAATCATGGTTTCGCACGACGGCAAGAAGATTTCCAAACTCACCATGCAAATCGACTACGCCAAAGCATTTTCAGCACTCCGCCACATCCTGCCCGCTGGCGACTCCAAAAACATGAAGAAAGCCTTTGCCCAACTGAAGAAAAATTCCAAAAACGATGAGGAAATGTACATCAACTTTGAATGGGACGGTGACAACGTAAGCAAAATCACCTTCAACGATGAAGGTGAGATTATTGTGATGATGTCTTTCACGTATGACAAAAAGAAAAATCCCTATTACGGCTTGTTCGATATTACCCGCACCGACGATATGTTAGATATAACCGACTTCTCCGGTCTTTCCAAAAACAACGTGACCTCCTTGTGCTTTTCTGAAGACGGCGAAACTTATATGGAAGACTTCACTTACACTTACGATGGCAAATATCCGGTTGCCGTAGTAAGCAAAATCGTCTTCGAAGATGAAGAAGAGGGCTACTCCTATCGTTCATCGATGATTGTAAACAAAACGATTGAATACACAAACAAATAACAGTAAATCAATGAATTGGTTACAGCGTACCGATTTACTGATAGGGCATGGGAATCTTGCGAAGCTGCAGGATTCCCATGTTTTGATTGTAGGCTTGGGCGGCGTCGGTGCATATACGGCGGAAAGCCTGTGTCGTGCGGGCGTCGGTGAATTCACGTTGGTGGATGCCGACGTGGTGGATGATACCAACCGCAACCGACAGCTTTTGGCACTCACCTCCACGGTGGGCCGCCCGAAAACGGAGGTGATGGCGGAACGCCTGCGCCTCATCAATCCGGAGGTGAAGTTACACTGCCTTCAGGAATTTTTGCGCGACGAACGCACGATGGAAGTCCTGCAACAAGCTGATTTCGATTACGTTGTGGATGCCATCGACTCCTTGTCGCCCAAGGTTTTCCTGATATACTTTGCCATGCAGCGCGGTTTGCGGCTTGTTTCGGCGATGGGTGCGGGCGGCAAACTCGACCCGACGCAGGTGCAAGTAACCGACATTTCAAAAACCTACCAATGCCGGTTGGCGCACATCGTTCGCAAACGATTGCACAAACTGGAGATTCGAAGCGGTTTCAAGGCGGTTTTTTCGCCGGAGCCGGTGCGGGAAAGCAGCGTTTGCCTTGATGCCGATCCCGGAATCAACAAGCTATCCACCGTGGGGACGATTTCTTACATGCCCGCCATTTTCGGCCTCGTCGCAGCCAGCGTCGTCATCCGCGACCTCACAGAATTGCAATAAAACCATCGTACGCCGCCGACAAAAATCGTCACGCTAATTGCAAAAAAATGAGACACTTATCTTATTTTTTCTTTTATATGAAAAAAATAAAATATATAATTGTCTGAAAATTAGTTTTGTATAAAAAAGAAAAAAAATGTGAAGAAAGGTAGCAAATATCAAAAAATAATGTAATTTTGCAGCCTCTAACTGTCCAATGGTGTAATGGTAGCACTACAGTTTTTGGTACTGTCTGTCTTGGTTCGAATCCAGGTTGGACAACAGACACGAAAACTCTCACTAACTCTATAGTGGGAGTTTTTATTTTATCATTGAAAAAACACAAAATAAAAGCAATAAAAAATGGAAGAACGCTTAAATTTGATTGAAACCTTTGCAGAATTCAAAGATTTCAAAAATATTGAGAGAGAAACATTGATGCGCATCCTGGAGGACATTTTCCGTTCAGTATTGACCAAAAAATACGGTTCTGATGCCAACTTCGATGTCATCGTGAATGTTGACCGCGGTGATTTGGAAATCCAACGTTACCGCGAAATCGTGGAAGACGGCGAAGTAGAAAATGAATTCACCCAGATCGCTTTGTCGGAAGCTATCAAAATCGAGCCCGACTTTGAAGTAGGTGAAGAGGTTACGGAAAACATCCGTTTGGAAGACTTCCAGCGCCGCGAGATTCTGTCACTGCGCCAGAATCTGATTTCCAAGATTATGGAATATGAAAAAGACCTCGTTTATAAAAAATACGAACACCGCATCGGTGAATTGATTTCCGGTGAAGTCACTCAGGTATGGCGCAAGGAAATCCTCGTCGCTGACGAAGAGGGCGTTGAACTGGTACTTCCCAAGAACGAACAGATTCCGGCCGACCACTACAAGAAGGGTGACAACCTTTCCGCCGTTGTCGAACGTGTGGAAATCATCTCCTCCTCCCCCAGAATCACCATCTCACGTACCTCTCCGCGCTTCCTCGAACGCCTTATGGAAACCGAAATCCCCGAAGTATATGACGGCCTCATCACCATTAAGAACGTGGTCCGTTCTCCCGGTGAAAGAGCTAAGGTCTTGGTTGAATCATACGACGACCGTATCGACCCCGTTGGCGCATGCGTCGGCCTCAAGGGCAGCCGTATCCACGGTATCATCCGCGAACTCCGCAATGAAAATATCGACATCATCAACTATACTTCCAATCCGAAGTTGTTAATTACCAGAGCATTAAGCCCAGCAAAAATCACCTCTATCGACTTGGATGAAGAAAGCAAAACCGCCAATGTCTATATGAAACCCGACCAGGTATCACTGGCCATCGGTAAAGGTGGTTACAACATCAAACTCGCCGGCAAGCTCTCCGGTTACGAAATCGATGTCTTCCGTGACGACATTACCGAAGAAGACGATGTCGATTTGCAAGAATTCAACGACGTATTCGACCAGTGGGTTATCGATGCCTTCAAGAAAATCGGTTGCGACACCGCAAAGAGCGTGTTGAAACTCGACCGCAACGAACTGATTCAGCGTACCGACTTGGAAGAAGAAACCGTTGACGAAGTCATCGCTGCCGTCAGAGAAGAACTTGAAATCGAAGAAGGCGCCCCTATTGATGCCGCTCCGGAAGCAGCCGATGAAAAGGCTCCCGCTGCTGAATAGGCACAAGCTCATCTTTTGTGAAGTGGATTCGATGGGATATTCAAACAACTAAAAAAAACGAAATTATAATATATGGGTGAAGAAAAGAAAATACCAAGATTAGGCGCAGCCGCCAAAGAATTTAACGTTGGAACAGGTACGATTGTAGAACTCCTGCAAAAAGCGGGGTTGACAATCGAAGACAACCGCAACGTTAAGTTGACGGCTGAAATGTACGATGTGCTTGTCAAAAAATTGAGCGGTGAGAAGAAGGTGAAGGAGGATTCTCAAAAACTGGACATGGACATTTCGTACAACAAGCCGGGGGCCAACAAAACCGAGCCGGAAACAAAAGTCCAGCCGGTGGAAGAAGAGCCCGAAGTGATTCTGGTGAAAGGGAATACCATCGAAAAAGAGAGTATCAAGATTGAAGTCGCCAAACCGAAAGTGGTTGGAAAAATCGACTTAGAGCCCAAGAAACCAGAACCGAAGAAGGTCGAACCACAACCGGAAGAACCTGTTGCTGAACCCGAACCGGCAAAGGCTGTAGAGCCCGAACCCGTGGTGGAAGCACCTCAAAAAGAGGTAAAAGCCGAACCCGAGCACATCAGCATCAACATTAACGACTACACTCCCAAAGTCGTTGACAAAATCGACCTTAACGCCCAAAAGAAAAAAGCAGAAGCTAAGAAGGAAGAGCAACCGGCACCGGTAGAAGAAACCGTAGTTGAACCCGAACCGGTGGTGGAAGAACAAAAGCCCGAACCGGTAGAAGAAAAACCCGTCAAGCCGGCGGCTCCCGTACCGGAAAAGGTTGAACTGAAGGTTGAAAAACTGAAAGCTCCGAATATCGTCGGTAAAATCGACCTCTCTGCTATTCGCGACACCAGCAAACGTGCTCCTTCACCCGCCGCTGACCCGGCCGCTAAAAAGAAAAAGCGCAAACGTATCAAACAGGCACCTGTAAAGACTGGTGAAGCAGTTCCAAAAGGCAAAAAGCCCGAACCAAAGATTGAGATTTCCGAAGAGGACATCCAACGCCAGATCAAAGAGACCATGTTGCGCCTCGAACCCCTCGGAAAAACCAAGTCCTCCAAGAGAAGAAGAGAAAAACGTCAGCACATCCACGAAGAGATGCTGCAAGCCGAACAAGCTGAATTGGCACAGCAGAAAGTGCTGAAAGTCACTGAGTTCATTACGGCAAACGAACTTTCCACCTTGATGAACATCCCGGTGACGCAGATCATCTCTACCTGTATGAGCGTGGGACTGTTCGTCTCCATCAACCAACGTCTGAGTGCGGAAACCATCTCCCTGCTCGCCGAAGAATTCGGCTACGAAGTGGAATTCGTCGGCGTTGACGATGGCGCCGAAAACAAAGAGGCCGAAGATGGCGACAAACCGGAAGACCTCCAGCCCCGTCATCCCATCATCACCGTTATGGGTCACGTTGACCACGGTAAGACCTCTTTGCTGGACTACATCCGCAAGTCAAACGTCATCGCTGGCGAAGCGGGCGGTATCACCCAGCACATCGGTGCTTACGAAGTGACTTTGGCCGACGGCCGTAAAATCACCTTCCTTGATACGCCTGGCCACGAAGCATTTACCGCTATGCGTGCCCGTGGCGCGAAAATCACCGACTTGTGTATCATCGTCATTGCTGCCGATGACTCCATCATGCCACAGACCGTGGAAGCCATCAATCACGCCCAAGCCGCTGGCGTTCCGATGGTATTCGCCATCACCAAAATCGACAAACCGCACGCCGCACCCGACAAAATCAAAGAGGGTTTGGCCAATATGAATATTTTGGTAGAAGACTGGGGCGGCCAGTACCAATGTCAGGAAATCGACGCCAAACACGGTACCAACGTCAATGAGCTATTGGAAAAGGTACTTTTGGAGGCCGAAATTCTGGAACTCAAGGCCAACCCGAACCGTCCAGGTATCGGTACGGTCATCGAGTCATCGTTGGACAAAGGAAAGGGTTATGTGGCCAAAGTGCTGATACAGAATGGTACGCTCAAAGTAGGAGATCCGATTTTGGCTGGCAGCTGCTACGGCAAGGTCAAGGCACTTTACAACGAACGTAACCAGCCCGTGAAGTCAGTAGGACCGGCATCACCGGTATTGCTGCTTGGTTTGGACGGCGCACCGCAGGCTGGCGATGCCTTCAAGGTATGCGAATCCGAACAAGAGGCACGCACCACCGCCGCCAAACGCGCCCGCCTCATGCGTGAACAAGGTCTTCGTACTCAGAAACATATCACATTGGACGAAATCGGCCGCCGTATCGCTATCGGCGACTTCAAAGAGCTCAACGTCATCGTCAAGGGCGACGTGGACGGCTCTGTGGAAGCTCTCTCCGACAGCTTGATGAAGCTCTCCACCGACAAGATCCAAGTCAACGTCATCCACAAATCCGTTGGTCAGGTAACCGAAAGCGACGTCATGTTGGCCTCTGCTTCCGACGCCGTCATCGTAGCCTTCCAGGTACGTCCTTCCATCGGCGCACGCAAATTGGCGGAAAAGGAACAAATCGATATCCGTACCTATTCCATCATCTACGACGCCATCGAAGAACTCAAGGCCGCTATGGAAAGCATGTTGGCACCGCAAATCCGCGAAAAGATTGTGGCCAACATCGAAATCAAAGAGGTCTTCAAGATTTCGAAAGTGGGCAACGTGGCCGGCTGTATCGTGCTCGACGGCAAACTACAGCGCAATACGAAGGTGCGCCTGATTCGCGACGGTATCGTTATCTACACCGGCAAACTCGGTTCCTTGCGTCGTTTCAAAGACGACGTCAAAGAAGTCGTCTCCGGTCAGGATTGCGGTATGAATATCGAGAACTTCAACGATATTAAGGTCGGCGACATCATCGAAGGTTACGAAGAATACGAAGAAAAAGCAACGTTATAAGTATGGCATTCTCCTTTTTCCATCCGCAGAAACCGCGCCAGTTTACGTACGAACCGCGTTTTTATCGTCCTGAAGATGAGAAGGATGAAAATGGAAGAGAGCGTACCGAAGAAGAAAAACTAGCAATCAAATTAGAAAATTCATGGAGCAGCAAACGGACCGTGCGTTCTCGGCGCGGTCCGAACCGCTCCATCGTTTTTGTGGTGGCCATCACCGCACTTCTGATTTTTTTCATCAGTTCAAAAGCATTCACGCGAATGTTTGAAGTATTTGGCAAACAGCCCCAAGACAATGGCGTCGCCGCGACAGAACAACCTCAGCACTGGGTGGTTACCGACTCCACCGGCATCCGTGACACCATTTACAAAGGCAATATCGGTGGGATTTTCTCCAACCGCATCGACTCTTTGGCAATGCTCGGCTTCTTGGGTGAATTTGGCGATAACGAACAAATGAAAAAGAAGTTGGGCGACGAATACGAGATGGTAAAAATGAGAATGGACCAATTAAACGAAGAGTATGAGCGAACCTGTGAACAAGCCCAGTGAAGAAGCGCAGCGTTTCGGCGAACGTCTGCATGGCTCTTGGTCGCGTAAGCGCAAGAGAAGCAACACCAAAGGAATGTGGTATCAAATCGCCCTCATCGCTGCCGGCATCATCCTTATCGCCGCCATGATTTACCTTTGGGTAACGATATAGTTACTAAGGCATACTCCAAATGCCCACTACTCGGAATAGTAGTATTCGTCAAAATCCATCTCCCAGCGTTCTGTAATGCCCTTGTAGGTAATTTCGATATGCTTCGGTGCCAATACCGTGGCGCTGACATTCACATCCTCTTTATCTTGCATAGAAGCGGTAATTGAAATCTGGCCACTCGACCACTGCAAAATGTCGTTGAAATTCTGGTACATCGGATGATCAATGGTGTATGTCATCGTGATGGGTGTGGGATCCTGTTCACCCTCATCATGCCATCGACTCAGACTGGAAAAGCGATAACTGCCATCTCCCGTCAAGATGAATTTGTCACTATATAGATCAAGCGGCGTGGAAGCCGTAGCAGCCGCCAGCGTCCAGTTGATGTTAACCCCGTCAAATGAATCTTCGTGCGCCTCAATTCCCCACTGATAATTTCCCAAATAACTGATCGTCATCTCTTTTGCGCCTTTCACATCCGTAAAGTCGGGTAGGACATAGGGATGACCATAGTATGAAAATTCGCTACCGGAATAAAAGCAGGTCAGAATCCATTGCGCCCCTTCGACATCAATATTGGTGCCTTGCGTATTGATTCTC
This sequence comes from Bacteroidales bacterium, assembly GCA_024400775.1. Classification (GTDB taxonomy): domain Bacteria; phylum Bacteroidota; class Bacteroidia; order Bacteroidales; family WCHB1-69; genus UBA1756. The sequence continues at coordinate 61,750 of JAKSMF010000001.1, forward strand.
AGCAACAACTGCGCATTGTGATATACGCCGTAAATACTTTCGCCATCCTGCCGAATGCGCAAATCCGGGAAATAGTTGTCTTCAATGGCACGACGCACATGCTCGTTGCCGTTGAGCCACGCATTGAAATGAAATGCGGGATTGATAATGTCCTCCATCACAATGGCCGTACCCATGTGCCAAGAACCACAAATCGTTTTGCCACGATTAGTGAGCATCCCATGGTTGTCCTTACCACAGCCAACACATGCAACTATCAGTATAACAAGTATATATTGTAATTTTCTCATGATTGAAAAATATTAATAAACGTAACTATTTGCGTTTTCCGTTGAAACGATAACCGAAGCCGCCGCTGATAATGCCCTGCATCCCAAAGCCGAGCTCCGCAAAACCATACCATTTCTTTCCCGCCTTCACCCCAAACGTAGTGAGCTGAAAACCAATCATATCAACAAGTATGTACCGTTGATTCATCCCCGTGCTTGTTTCAAAATAGGAACCCGCATCAAAACCTAAGCCAACCGACAAACCCGAATAAAAGGTGACATATTTGCGATTAAGCCAAGTAAACATCACCGAAGGCATAATGCTGATTACATTGCTGTTGTTGAATCCCATACGTTCTCCGCTAATGCGGTCATACATATTTTGATGAGTGGAAACAAGCGAAACTGTCGCGCCCACCCAGCACCACTTTGCCACACGATAGCGGTAACTAACTGTTATTGCGGGAGATATGAATTTTGTTCCTGAATACACATCGGAATAAAACCACTCTCTCGCAGATGATTGCTCCCAGAAAAAGGTTTGATAACCTAAGCCGAACTCCCCGGTAAACAGACAAGGAAGCAAGGGATCGCCAATGCCAACTTGGATTTCATGACGCGGAAGCTGTTTCCACGCCGCAATCGTGTCCTGCGCCATCGCCGCTACCGACAAACTGGCAAGCACAAAAAATAAAGCCAATTTTTTCATAAAAAACGTTTGCATAATTAACGAGCTAAAATATATTTTATTGCACAACTTTTTCAACGAGCAGCAAATTTATTTCAATAAAATTTGCTTTTCAGGGCGAACCACAAGCAATAGCTCCCCCACACTATCGGTAATATGCCCCCCGTTTTGCTTTTGCCTTGACCGATAAAATATTCCGAAATTTTGTGTAATTTTGCACCTTCAAAATTTAACGATAAAAACTATGTTTGACAGCTTAAGTGACCGATTAGAACGGGCGTTCAAAGTCCTCAAAGGACAAGGTAAAATTACGGACATCAACGTGGCCGAAACGATGAAAGAGGTGCGAAAAGCACTTTTGGACGCTGACGTCAGCTATAAAATCGCAAAGGAATTTACCGACAACGTAAAGAACAAAGCGCTTGGTATGAACGTGTTAAAAGCCGTTTCGCCGAGCCAGATGATGGTGAAGATCACTTACGACGAACTCATCTCCTTGATGGGTGTCACCGCCGAAGATATCAACATCAACGCCAATCCCGCTGTGATTTTGATGGCTGGTTTGCAGGGTTCCGGTAAAACCACCCACGCCGCGAAATTGGCCAACATGCTGAAAAACAAGCGCAAACGCAAACCCATCCTCGTTGCTGGCGACGTTTACCGTCCCGCCGCTATTGACCAGTTGAAGGTTTTGGGCGAGCAGCTTGAAATTCCTGTTTACACGGAAGAAGGTTCCAAGAAACCCGTCGAGATCGCCAAAAACGCCGTCGCCTACGCCAAAGCCAACGGCTACGACGTAGTCATCGTCGATACCGCCGGCCGTTTGGCCGTGGATGAAGAGATGATGGACGAAATCGGCAACATCAAAGACGCCGTCAACCCGCACGAAATCCTCTTTGTGGTGGATGCTATGACCGGTCAGGATGCCGTGAACACAGCAAAGGCCTTCAACGACAAACTCAACTTCGACGGTGTAATCCTCACCAAGATGGACGGTGACACCCGCGGTGGTGCGGCCCTTACCATCAAGGCGGTGGTCAACAAGCCCATCAAGTTCATCGGTACCGGTGAAAAAATGGAAGCATTGGATGTCTTCCACCCCGACCGCATGGCCGAACGCATCCTCGGCATGGGCGACATCCGCTCGTTCGTTGAAACCGCCCAGGCGCAATTCGACGAAGAAGAGGCCGCCAAACTCCAAAAGAAACTTGCCAAGAACCAGTTTGACTTCAACGACTTCCTGAACCAGATTCAGCAAATCAAGAAAATGGGCAATGTGAAGGAGCTGATGGGCATGATTCCTGGTATGGGTAAGGCCGTACGCGACCTTGACATCGACGAAAACGCCTTCAAAAGCGTAGAAGCCATCATCCTTTCCATGACCCCGGAAGAACGCGAAAATCCTGATGTCATCAACGGCAGCCGCAAAAAGCGTATTGCTCTCGGTAGTGGTACTGACATTCAAGAAGTTAATCGTCTTGTCAAGCAGTTCTACGACACTCGCAAAATGATGAAGATGGTAAACTCCGGCAAAGCCAAAAATCTGATGGCCGCTTTAAGCGCACGCAAGAGAAGATAAAATAGTTAGTTTATTAAGTTGGTAAGGTTTGCAGAGGTGCGGGAAGGTAATCCTGGATTTTCTGCCAACCACAACGAATGGTTCATCTCCGTAAGAGATTACGCCATAGTTCAGTGTATGTTCAGGTAGCAATTTGCGAAAGTGCATGCCTCTTTTTTCTGCATGCGCGGCACGCTGGGAGTCAGATAAGAGTCGGTAATGTGCTTGCCGCGCAACGGTGCAAACATCGGCCCGGAGGAATGCGGCCGGGATTGCAGCGAGCACGAGGCGCACGCGGTTGTCAACGGCAGCCGAAGCGCAAGAGCGACCAACGGAAGCTACTTGCGCGACCTGCTGCCGAAACAAACGCGAAGGCGAGTAAAGCGGAAGGTCCGACCGCCGACCACAAAAATCTTATACAAATAGATGAATTTCAGATGTTTGCGAGCTTTTTATCACCAAATTTGACCATTAAGGCAAACTTTTATTGGGACCGATAACTTCGAAATGACTACTTTTCAATCGTGCGTGAAGCACAAATCTTCTCACTAAAGTGATAGGTTTCCAAATTGGCACATAATATCTTCAAAGTCAGAAATATTCGGTTGTTGTAGAAGATAATCCGCGCCGGCATCGACGAGTTCATCACGACTGCGGAACCCCCACAATACTCCGATTTTCGTCAGTCGGGCATTTGCTGCCGTAAGCATATCCACATTGCTATCACCGACATAGAGCGTGGTTTCATTCGTTTCGCGCGTTTTCTTCATGATTTCAAGCACCATATCTGGCGAGGGTTTAGGATTTGCCCCTGGCTTATGTCCCAACACCACGTCAAAACGGATGGTAGGAAAATAGTGTTGCATCAGTGGTTCCATCGCTTCGTGCGCTTTATTGGAAGCCACGGCCAACTTTATGCCTTTATTCTGAAGCCATTCCAGCAGCTTAATTATGCCATTATATGGCATAGTTTTATCCATTTTATGAGCGGAATAATAGGCCATAAATTCCTGAAAAAGCGATTCTAAATCTATGTTTTCCAATACTTTCTGCGGGACTGCGCGTTCGACCAGCTTACGTATGCCATTACCCACAAATTGCTTATAAGCTTCCACGGGATGGATAGGGAAACCGTGATTAGCCAACACATAGTTGCCAGCGGCGGCGAGATCATCCAGCGTGTTCAGCAAAGTGCCATCGAGGTCGAAAATGACGAGCATAATGGGAATTTTTGATAATAAAAAAGGCAGATACGAGGTCTGCCTTGGTAGCGCATAAGGGAGTCGAACCCTTGATATTCAGACTGAGAATCTGACGTCCTGGACCACTAGACGAATGCGCCATTACGAGTTGCAAAAATACAACTTTTTTGAAATCTGCAAGCGTCTTATCAGGATTTTTTTATTTGCACAAACTTTATTAAAAATTTCTTTAATAATTGTACCTTTGCAGTTTGAATTTGTAAAGCATAATTTTCACCAAAACGACTGCCATGGAAACCTTTTTTGCTGATATTTTACTTCCACTTCCACTCAAGGGAACTTTCACCTATCGTCTGCCTCAAACGCTAAATGGCATGATAGATTTTGGCATGCGAGTGGTAGTACCTTTCGGGAAAAACAAGCTTTATTCCGGGCTGGTGGTAAAAGTACACCAGATTGTACCACAGCAAGTTAACATCAAATATATTGTTGATGTCATTGACAATGCGCCGATTATTTCGGAACGGCAGTTTGCGCTTTGGCAGTGGATGTCGGAATACTATTTGTGCACGTTGGGGGAAGTGATGGCGTGTGCGTTGCCGTCGGCGTTCAAGTTAGCCGGAGAAACGCAGGTGCAGTTGCATCCCAATTTCGACGGTGATCTTTCCAACCTCAACGAGCATGAATTGCGTATCGTTGAAACCGTTGCCTCTGAAAAGGCGACCACCATCAGCGAGCTTTCCAAAAGCCTGCAATTTCCGAAGATTATGCCTTACATCAAAACTTTGGTGGAGAAGCAGATTATTGTTACCGAAGAAGAGATTCGAGACATTTACAAACCCAAACGCGAGGTGTATCTCTCATTGGCGGAACCGTATGCTCATAACGAGCAGCAGCTGTACGCTCTACTTGACGAGTTAGAAAAGTCGAAAAAGACCGCCAAACAAGCGGAAGTCATCCTTGCTTTTCTCGTTATTCTGCAAAAAAAAGGCATAGTCAATGATTTTTCGCAAAGCGTAAAGAAGAGCGAAATCACTAATAATGAACGTGTTTCCACTTCTTCATTACAAAAGTTGTTAGAAAAGAACATCTTCGTTACAAAAGAGGTTATCTCAAGCCGCTTAGTGAGTTACGATGCTCAATCCAATGCGGATGACATTCAGCTGTCGGAGGCACAAAGTGAAGCATACACCAGCATACAGGGTGAATTTGTGAGCAAACCGACAGTGCTTTTACATGGTGTAACGGGCAGCGGCAAAACGGAGATCTACATCAAATTGATAAACGAAGTGTTGAAAGAGGGAAAGCAAGTGTTGTACCTCTTGCCCGAAATTGCTCTCACATCACAGATCGTCAATCGTTTACGGAAATATTTCGGCGACAAGGTTGGAGTATATCACTCCCGTTTCAACGAATATGAGCGAGTAGAGATTTGGGAAAGGGTACTCAACAACGAACAAAGTGTCCAAACAGACGGGAAATACCAGCTCATTTTGGGTGCACGTTCTGCTTTATTGCTGCCATTCAACAATTTAGGGCTTATCGTTGTTGATGAGGAGCACGATTCCTCATACAAGCAAATGGACCCTGCGCCACGCTACCATGCCCGCGATTGCGCCATCATTCTATCGCGCCTTCACGGAGCGAAAACGTTGCTCGGCACCGCCACGCCTTCATTAGAGACATTTTACAACGTTCAGCAACAAAAATACGGTTATGTATCTTTGACAAAGCGCTTTGCGCAAAGCGTTCTGCCTGACGTTTGGGTGGTAGATATGGTGGAGAGCAGCCGACAAGGGAAAACCAACGGGATCTTTTCACAATTTTTAATAGACAAAATCGCCAGTGCGTTGGAACGAAAAGAGCAGGTGATTCTCTTTCAAAACCGAAGAGGGTTTTCGCTGCGACTATTCTGCAACACTTGTCAGACCTCCCCTACCTGCAAATATTGCGATGTCACACTTACATATCACAAACGCAGCAATTTGCTCAAATGTCACTATTGCGGCTATGCCATAGACGTTCCACAAGTTTGTCCGACATGTCACAGCACAGACATCGAAATGCGCGGCTTTGGAACGGAAAAAATCGAAGACGAACTCGCTGAGCTTTTTCCCAACGCCATCATCCAACGAATGGACTTGGACACCACGCGTTCAAAGACCGCATACCAGAAAATCATCTCTGATTTCGAACAACACAAAACGGATATTCTCGTTGGAACACAGATGGTTACAAAAGGATTGGACTTTGATCGCGTATCAGTGGTAGGGGTGTTGAATGCCGACAATCTCATCAGTTTTCCCGACTTTCGTGCCTTTGAGCGAGCATTTCAGATTATGTCACAAGTGAGCGGTCGTGCTGGTCGCAAAGAGGTCCCCGGAACTGTCGTCATCCAAAGTTATCAACCCAATCACCCTGCGCTAAAATTCGTAGTTAAGAATGATTTCAAAAGCATGTACACCACCCAAATTGCCGAACGCAAACAGTTCTTTTACCCGCCCATCTGCCGCCTCATAAAACTCACCCTAAAGCACAAAGACGAAAAATTGTTGAACGAAGCTTCGCAAGCGTTGGCCAATGAGCTGGTTAAAGCATTCCCAAATCGTGTTTTAGGTCCGGAATTTCCGTTGATTTCTCGCATACAAACATACTTTTTAAAAGACATTTGGCTGAAATTTGACAAGGACGGGAACCTCGCATCCAACAAGAATACATTAGATGCCTTGCTGTACCGATTCAGAACCGAAACTAAGTATAAAAATGTTCATGTGGTTATCAACGTTGATGCATAAGCGATAAGACATTTTCTCACTATCCAGAAGCCCGCAACGATAGCCGCCTCCGCCCACCCACTAGCCGTCCATACGAAATGACAAAGCATCACATTAATATTTTTTCTATTTTTGCATTCGTTGAAATCAGTTGACAATCACATTGATTTTTAATGAATTACAACTGACAACCATTCACACATATCCTGTCAAAATGAGCGAATCCATCCAATTTCCACCCTACCTACATCCTGGTGATTGCATAGGGATTGTAGCACCTGCCCGCAAGATTTCACCCAAGGAGCTTAAGCCTGCGGTAGATTTTTTGGAAAAAAACGGCTTCCGAGTAGCCCTTAGTCCCAACCTATTTGCAAAGCACTACCAATTTGCAGGCACCGACGAGGAACGCGCTTCTGATTTTCAATCCATGCTTGACGACCCTGAGATCCACGCCATTTGGTGTGCACGTGGTGGCTATGGTTCCGTCAGAATCATCGACCAACTGGACTTCTCTTCATTTCTGAAGTACCCCAAATGGATATGCGGTTTCAGCGATGTCACTGTTTTTCACTCACACATCCACACGTTAGGTGTCAGCTCACTTCACTGCACCATGCCAGTAAAAGTTGAAGGAGGGGACTTTAACAACTTCAACAATCGTTCAATGATTCAAGCGATTACAGGAGGAATACTTGCATACACTGTGCCAAATTCCTGCATAAACAAACAAGGTACTGCCACCGGAGAAGTCGTTGGCGGAAATCTTTCCATTCTTTACTCGTTGCTTGCCTCCCCGTCGGATATAGATACAGAGGGGAAGATATTATTCATTGAGGATTTGGATGAGCAATTATATCACATCGACCGAATGATGCAGGCGTTGAAGCGAGCCGGGAAATTATCTAAGCTTGCGGGCCTCATCGTTGGCGGAATGGAGGACATGCACAACAACAATCCCGAGAATCCGTTTGGACAAACAGCGGAAGAAATTGTCGCTGCCTGCTGCGAGGAATATAATTACCCCATCTGCTACCATTTCCCGACAGGACATGGTGACAACAATGTGGCCTTAAAGATGGGAGCACGTGCTACTCTGTCGGTTGCACCGAGTGGCGGAACTCTGATTTTTAACGAATAGATGCCGGCCAATACTATCCAAGATTTCAAAGAACGTCTGATTATAAAATATATAGAGGGAATAGAACAAATTATCGCTTTAGTTTACCATGAGAAAATTCAATGCATTCATACTTAAAGTTTTAGGGTATAAAATTGATTGTGTTAACTTACCACCCGAGTTAAACAAATGTGTTTTGTTGTTTGCTCCACACACCAGTTATTATGATTTTTTAATTGGCACGATGGCGATAAGTGCAATGGGCTTCAAGGCATCGTTGTTGATAAAAAAAGAGGCATTCTTCTGGCCGCTCAGTTTGCTGTTGCGCAAATGCGGTGGTATTCCCATTGACCGCAAACATGTTCGCAAATTCCCCATTTACGCAGCCAATTACATCAAAGAGCAAGACAAAATCGCATTTCTCATTTCGCCCGAAGGCACTCGTTCGTTAAATCCGAATTGGAAAAAGGGGTTTTACTTTATTGCACAAGAAGCCGGAGTGCCCATTGTGCCCGGATATCTGGATTTCCGCACCAAGCGAGGCGGTGTGCTGCCCGCATATTATCCGACGGGGGATTACGAAAAAGACTTGGCGGAATTGGAAAAAAATTATTATGGGATGCATGGTGTTCATAAAGGCAAATTTAATTTGGAAGATAGGCCATACGCATTTCCAGAATGGTTAAGTGAGAAAGAGCGCAAAAAGGAAGCGGCTCGTTGGGGCACATCCGATAAAGCGTAATTTTACTCTTTAACAACCTTTTCAATTGCCACACACACTTCTCCGGCATAGATACGGAATACATACATTCCCGATGACAAATCGCCTATATCAATCGTTGTTCTATTATTTAATAGGGGGACTTCTATAACTTTTCGCCCTGATAAGTCATAGATGCAAGCCTTTCTTATTCCAGGATTCCACTTAACCTCAACACCTTCTCCTGGTTCTATCTTCGGTTCGGTCAACGAAACCTCTACTTGGCAGCAAGCAGGATTGGGAGAGATAGTCAGTTCAACGTGATGTTTATCGGCCATCACACATGAACGTTCAATACGTGATGCGAAAAGGTTTTCTTCTGAACAATATATGTAGGGGGAGGCTAATCCGGCATTATTGATAGCTCGTACTTTCACTATATAATCCTCCATGTGTCCACCAAAATCATAGGAAAAACCACAATCGGTGGTCCTGTTGGGAGCCTTTTCTTTGTCCACACGTCCTACAGATTTGACTTGGTATTCGTAACAGTTCACTCCTGATTGGGGATCGCTGGCAGGAGACCAAATCATTTTCATGACGGTTTCAACACATAACCTACGAAATCCTCCATTCAATGTATGCTGTACGACACCTGACAGTATAGGTGGTGTAGTATCAATTTTTATGCTTTTTTCTACCAACGGAGAAAACTGATAATTATCATCTACTACAATAGACTTCAACTTAGCGCGAGCATTCCCGTTATTTGCCTGCCACGGAGCGTCCACTTCCTGTTCACCGGCCACCTGTAAGACAACCTGATTCCCACGCGAACGATAAACCCTCCAATTATCGAATGATATATTCATTCCATTGGTTTCCAGACTTACATTTTGACCTGTCTGTCTTATCGGAGCAGGGTCCTGCCAATCCAGCAGCAAATGTCCATCACGGAAAATCATTATTTTCCCGTTAACTTCATCATGAATGATTCGATAAAAATAATTAGCTCCGGCCACTGTATAAATGTTGTTCAATTGGAAAACAGTTTCAGAAATTCCATCCAGCCAACGGCGGAGTTGCAATCGATGTTCTTGTGGATTAAAAACGATAGAGTATGCCATTCCCTGGTTTGACACATCTTGAGAAGAAGCATCAAAGAGCATTTCAAACGAACTGTTTGCCGACCAATTTGACATTGAACCGTACCAATCATACATATACGCATTGCTCAAGCCACTTTGCAAAGGGAATGAAAGAACCGCTCTTGTCATTGAACTTTGCACCAGCTGATGATTATTCACACTCCAATTTCCTCCATGCACATGCCAAAGTGACGTATTAAAATCATCAAAATTATCGCATGCGAAGCCACGTGCGGGATTAGCAGTCCAGCGAACTCCATCATTACCCATTACTTGATAAAATCGATACATCAGTCCGTGATCATCTTCATCCTCAAATTCAATCTGACAGTCATTTGTCAGCCATTGATTCTCGTCATAAGCGATTATCGTCGCCGGGGGATTATCTGTCACGGGAATTTCAGTCCTCCACTGAGCGACCCATCCGGCCGCCGTTGTAGCGCAATCGGAACGGAATTCAATAGTCAAAGAATTTCCCGAAGAAGTTACTGTTCCCGGAGACGTCGTGTTCCAGCGGCCAATCAAGGGTGCGAATACCGAATTCCCATCGTAGATCCAAAGGAAATCATAATTGTCTTCCAAATCAAATTCAGAAAAGGATAACGTAATCCGTTCTGCATCTTCCACATGAATAGTCGTGATTTGACGCTCATCACTTGCATAATCGCCAATTGCGCCACCAGAATCCATAAATGTCCCCGAAGCTGTACTCAATTCAGTGATTGGCGTATCCGAATTGACCAATTTGTAGTAATAATTCCAATTCCAGTACCGTCCGGGATCCGTGTGTGTCTGCCCCGGGAAATGCTGATGACCACGGATTTTAATACAAGCACTTTCTCCTCCCAGATCGTGCAATCCATAGTTTAAGACAGTGCCATCATCTAACGTATCACGATAAAACATCCGCAGCGGTGAAATGTTGTAGCGGTTGCAGATGTCACGTGTCAAAGCAGCAGACGATTGATACATTGCTGGCGTAAAAAAACTTGCGATATCGCCATACGCTTCATGTTCAATGCCCACCGTATAAGGATTGCAATTGCCAACATGCCACGCTTTTTTGCTTTCACGCACCATCTGAGTTATCTGTCCGTCAATAGAACGGACCACATAGTGCGCCGATGCCTGCGCTCCCACCCCGTTGTAACTGCAATTTTGAAACCAAGAGATGGAGCCAGCGTATGTGCCTTGTGTATAATGAATCGTAATTGCGGAAATCTCATGTCCGTTTCGATTGGAGTAGTTACATGCGCCTGCCGGCACCCAAAGTGCGTTCGCAAAATCAGTTTCATTAGTTTCACAACTTCTATCCCCGAGACCATCTATTTTATTAAACGACTGAATTTCATTATTTTCACTATCAGAAATGGAAATAAATCCAGATTGTAAAATCGGTAACATTGTGCCAAAAACTTGCCGAGTATCAACTTGATTTATTTCCATTGGAATTTCCATACGATATCGAGCATGGTTCACGAATAGACAAAAAGCATAGTGCTGGCTTTGCATAACAAAATCACACGTCTTATCGACAGGCACCGGAAGTTCGGACAACGCATCCAAAATGGGGAATTGATCCGACATGTTCTTTGACGTTATGCCCATCTGTTTTTGCAACGCGGCATACGCAGCGGCATACGCCACGACATTGTCGCGAGGTGACGACACAATCTGGTCCATAGAATACCCGGAAAGCTGCGATACAAGTTTCAGATTTTCACGAAAATACCCTTTCCCATCAAGAGTGAGGCCCATAACACCATAGGTCTGAGGAATTTGCCCAGACGTATCTTCCTCTATTTTAGGTGATAAGTGATAAAAACGAGAATACGTAAAGGCGACTGCTTCTAAAACTCCGCGAGGCACTGTTGGATACAACTTGTAGGCCTCTCGGAAAAACGGCTCAACCAAATGATATTGGCGAATAACAGCATTTTCCGTTTGCTGTTGACATGTTTTTGCATACGTGGCAGCATCATATTGGCCATAAGAGAGTATGCAACAAAGAACAATAGAAATAAATAGACATAACCTTTTCATAACAACAATATTTTAGCAATTGAGAATAAATGAACACCGCAAAGGTACTATAACGGCCTACCGATTTCCAAGAGCAAAATCAATATTTAACTTTTTTTAATAAATTGATTTATTTTATTAAAAATCAATAAATTGAATTAAGTATATTGATTTTTTATTCTGAAATTTTTTTTCAAAATCTCATTTTTACGCCTTTCCAAAAAGAAGAAATCACACATAAAAAATGACATCACAAAATAATTCTCCACCCTAATACCTCATTGATAATTAAATCGTATATTTGCAGCCGCAATATAGGAGACAAGATTTTCAACAAAATTATTCATATAAAACAATTTAAAAATAAATCACATGAAAAAATTTGATCCGGCAACGAACATTCAGTTCTCCAGCTCTCTCGGTGACAAGCGTGGTGTCAACCCTGCAATTTGCGACAGCGCCACCTTCACATTCAACAAGGCAAAAGAAATGACCGACACTTTCCACGGCGAAACCGAAGGTATGTTCCTCTATTCCAGACATTGGAATCCGAGCAACCTCGCTCTTTGCACTGCATTGGCTGCTATGGAAGGCACTGAAATGGCTTGGGCTACCGGTTCTGGTATGGCTGCCATCACCTGCGCTCTCCTTCACGAAGTTAAATCTGGTGACCACATCGTTTCCAGTATGACCACTTATGGTGGCACGTTCGCTTTCTTGAACAACTACCTCAAAAAATTCAATGTTGATGTTACTTTCGTTAATTTCCAAGATCTTGACGCTGTCAAGAAGGCCATTCGTCCGAACACGAAAGTCCTCTACACTGAAACCATGAACAACCCGTTGCTTCGCATCGCCAACATTCCGGAGCTCTCCAAAATCGCTCACGCTGCTGGTGCTAAATTATTGGTTGACAATACTTTCACCCCTATGATTTTCTCACCTTATCGTTTGGGCGCTGACGTCGTCATCTACAGTATGACCAAGTTCGTCAACGGTAAAAACGACTGCGTTGCTGGTGCTATCTGCGGTTCAGCTGAATACATCAACTCATTGATCGACGTTAACGACGGTACTGCCATGTTGCTCGGCCCCGTTCTCGACCCGATGCGCTCAACCAGCATTCTCAAAAACCTCAGCACTTTGCACATCCGCATGAAACAACATGGTGCAAACGCTATGTACTTAGCTGAGCGTTTCAAAGAAACCGGTTTGAAATACAACTATCCCGGTCTTCCGGAACATCCTGATTACAAATTGTTTACCTCAATGATGAACGATGGTTACGGCTTCGGCGGTATGATTTCCATCGACATGGGCACGGCTGAAAGAGCAAGCGCCATCATGGAAAAAATGCAAGAACTTGGCGTAGGTTACCTGGCTGTCAGCTTGGGTTACTTCAAGACTTTGTTCAGCAACTCCGGCAAATCGACTTCTTCCGAAGTTCCGGAAGACATCCAACGCGAAATGGGTATGAGCGAAGGCCTTATCCGTTTCTCCGTCGGTTTGGACAACGATATCGAAAACACCTTCAATCTGATTGTCGAAGCCATCAACGCTACGAAATAATCAGACTGATAAAAAAGTCCCAAAAGCGTGGAAAATTTCCACGCTTTTTTTGTTTTCGCCATCCACAGACATTGATTTAAGAGCTTAATTATCTGAAAAAAACTGGTGAACCAACCAAGAAAAATTGTAATTTTGCGCTCGAAATTATTATAATATAATGGGTAAATTTAAAGAAAAAGTCGTTTGCATCACAGGAGCATCGTCTGGCATTGGCGAAGCTACCGCATGCCGATTCGCCGAAGAAAACGCATCGCTGCTTCTTATCGCATTAGAAGAAGATAAGTTATTGGAAGTCAAACAGAAATGCTTAAATCTGGGAGCACCTGAAGTCGCCATATTTCCTTACAATTTAGCAGATTTAGAACATTTGCCAGCGCTGATGGAAGAGGCGTGGTCGCAATTCGGACGAATTGACGTGATGTACAACAACGCCGGAATCAGTCAACGTACCACCACTGTTGATACAGAAATGTCAATGATTCACAAAATCATGGATATTGACTACTTCGCGCCGGTCATCATCACCAAAACATTATTACCCAAGATGTTAGAAGCCGGAGGCGGTCAATTTGTAGTAACCACCAGCATTGCTGGATGCTTTGGATTTCCTCTGCGCTGCGCGTACAGCTCCGCCAAACACGCCCTATACGGATTTTTCGAAACCGTGCATGCTGAAAATTACGACCAGAATGTACGCGTAACCATCGTTTGTCCTGGTCGCGTTCAAACCAACATCTCCTTTTACGCCCTTGACAAAGGCGGCAAACAGCATGGGAAAATGGATGCCGGACAAGCTAATGGAATCACGCCGCAGAAAGCTGCAAAACAAATCGTTAACGCGGTCTATAAGCGCAAACGCGAAATTCGTGTCGGCAGTACCGAGCTTGTCATGGCATATATCAAACGTTTCTTCCCGGGTTTGTGTGCCAAACTCGCCCGCAAGATCAAACCTATGTAAATTAGTCATTTTCAACTAATTACATCACAAATCATATTTTCTGAAAACAAACCAATAATTATAACAATGAATCCATTTATTATTTCCGGCATTCAACAGGTCGGTGTTGGCACCGAAAACTTCACGGAATCGTGGAAATGGTATGCCGAAATGTTTCAGATGAACATTCGCATTTTGGAAGATGACACCGTAGCGGAACGCATGCTTCCATATACGGGCAACCAACCACAGAAACGCCACGCCTGCGTTACAATCAATATGCAGGGCGGCGGCGGATTTGAGATTTGGCAATACTCCGAACGCAAACCCCAACCCATCCCCTTCCAAGTACAAATTGGCGACCTCGGCATTTTTGCTATGAAAGTAAAATGCAGAGATGTGCAGGCATTTCATGAAGAAATACGTGCTAAATACGATAAAATCAGCGCAATAGAGACGACGCCCGACGGCATCAAATCTTTTTGGATGGAAGACCCGTGGGGAAACTTCTTCCAAATCATCGAACACACTCCGGTCTATCGAGATATGAAACGCCTTTCGGGGCATGCGCTTGGTGTACTGATTGGCGTGACGAACATTGAAAAAGCGCTTGCCGTTTATCGTGACATTTTGGGATACGACGAAATTGTTTATGATAAGACCGGCGTTTTCCAGGACTGGGGATTTATGGAGGGGAGCGAAGAAACATACCGCCGCGTGCTGCTCACGCACAGTCAACCGCGAAAAGGTGCCTTTTCGGAAATTTTCGGGAAAAGCTACATTGAGTTGGTGACCGCATTGGACCGCGAACCGCGAAAAATCTTTGAAAATCGTTATTGGGGCGACCCCGGCTACATTCAATTGTGTATGGATGTATCTAATATGAAGGAACTTGGCAAATTCTGTGCTGAAAAGGGATTCCCGTTCACCGTTGACAGTTGTCCTGGAGACATCCAATTCGACATGGGTGACGCCTCTGGCCATTTCACTTACATTGAAGATCCCGACGGCACGCTAATTGAGTTTGTAGAAGCTCATAAGATTCCTATTCTGAAGAAGTTAGGGTGGTATTTGGACTTAAAGAAAAGAGACGTTTCCAAACCTCTGCCGCAATGGTTGTTGGGTTGTTTGCGTTGGAGCAAAATGAAATTCGAATAAAATTTTTGAAATGAGATTTAAACAATATACTATTGAGAATCTGGAAGTTGTAGATGCCGGCGCCGAAGGCAAAGCCGTGGCCAAACACGATGGATTAACCATCTTCATTGCCGGCGTTATTCCAGGAGATGTGATTGATGCTTTGGTTGTAAAAAAGAAGAAAACTTACGCTGAAGCACGTTGCACACGTTTAGTCAAGCCTTCCCCCTACCGCATCGAACCCAAATGCGAACACTTCGGAACCTGTGGCGGTTGCAAATGGCAAATGCTTGATTATCAGCAACAACTATTTTACAAACAAAAACAGGTCACTGACAACTTCCAACATCTCGGCCATTTTGAATACCCTGATCCCCAACCAATTATCGCTTCCGACATTCAATACGAATACCGTAACAAACTCGAATACACTTTTACACATCAACGTTGGCTTTCCATTGAGGACATGCAGGCACAACAAGAAGGTAAAACAATAGAAGTCAGAGGTTTAGGATTTCATGTCACTTCCAAATTCGACAAAGTTTTAGACATTGAACACTGCTATTTACAAGCAGAACCCAGCAACAAACTTCGTCGGGCGGTGCATGATTTTGCCATCGAAAAAGACATCACGTTCTACAATTTAAGAAATCACGAGGGATTGCTGCGGAATATGGTTATCCGCATGTCTTCTACCGGAGAAATGATGGTAATTTTGGTCGTTACTGAATTTAACGAACAATCTATCAGCGTTTTAGACTTTATTGCAGCGAACTTTCCAGAGATTACTTCTTTGCAATATGTCATCAATCAGAAAATGAACGACAGCATTTCCGATTTGGAATTCCACACTTACAAAGGCAAGGCATTCATGATGGAAAAGATGGGTGACTTGGATTTCAAAGTGGGGCCCGCCTCATTTTACCAGACCAACAGCAAACAGGCGTTCAAATTGTATAGTGTTGCGAAAGAATTCGCTGCTGTCACCCCCAACGACATCGTTTACGATTTATATACAGGAACCGGGACCATTGCCAACTTCGTAGCCCGCGACGCAAAGAAAGTCGTTGGTATAGAATACGTTGAAGCGGCAATTGAAGATGCAAAAGTCAACTCCGACATCAATCACATTGAAAACACTGAATTTTATGCAGGTGATATGGCGAAAGTGCTCACTGCTGATTTTATTCGTCAGCACGGCCAGCCCGACATCGTAATTACCGATCCGCCGCGCAACGGGATGCACACCGATGTGGTAGATCAACTGCTGATGACACGCCCCAAACGCATCGTTTATGTCAGCTGCAACCCGGCCACTCAAGCCAGGGATTTAACCTTACTTTCAGCAAGTTATAAAGTTCTCAAAGTTCAACCGGTAGATATGTTTCCACACACGCAGCACGTCGAAAATGTCGTTCTGCTTGAAATTGATCCGCAAAAACAATAAATCAAATAAATATGATTAAGGTTTCCATTCTCGGTTACGGCAAAATGGGCAAAGAAATCGAGAAAATTGCAATTCGCGAAGGTATGAGTATTGTTGCGAAAATCGACAATGAAGACGATTGGTCTTCGCAATATAATGCTTTTAAGACAAGTGACGTGGCCATTGAATTTTCCACGCCAGCAACTGTTGTACAAAATCTTTCTCGCTGTTTTGAAGCCGGCATCCCTGTGGTTTGTGGCACTACCGGATGGACAAAAGTCGAAAAAGACATTATAGAAAAATGTGCAAAAACGTCAAACTCAATGGTTTACGGTTCAAATTTTTCCATTGGAGCCAACATATTCTTCAAAATCAATGAGGTCATGGCGGAACTCATGAATAAACAGTCGCAGTACGACGTTATGATTGAAGAAACACACCATATCGCGAAAAAGGACGCACCCAGTGGGACAGCCATTTCTATCGCCAATATCATTCTAAATCAGATAGATAGAAAGAAAGATTGGAAGCTTGATGACAACAGCGATGAGTCCTCCATCAACGTTATCGCGCATCGTTTAGGCGATGAAACGGGCACACATTCCGTAAAATACGAGTCAGATGCCGACTGTATTACCTTATGTCATAAGGCATACAACCGCGCCATCTTTGCGCAAGGTGCCGTGCGCGCCGCCCGCTGGTTGACGAAAAATACTGGCATTCATCAATTTAGTGAAATATTCCTTCATGTTTAAAAAAGTCCAACCATGAAAAAAAGAGTCTTAATCTCACGGATTGTTCTGTTATTTGCACTGACATCATCACTTTTTGTCTTTAATCATGCTAATTTTTTGCACGGACAAAATATTAGTCAAGCAGGTTCAAATTCCCCAAGATGCGTGCTTATCATGATGGAGCCCAGCGAGATCCGTTCAACCTATGCTATTCTGAAGGCCAAACTCGTTGCGACTTCGCCAGATGTTATTTCATACTATTTTGTATATCAAAATGCAGACGGCATAACAAAAGAGGTGCCCGCACAGCTCATGCCTCAATCCAACATCCTAACTGCAAAAATCACCTTACTCAACCCCAGAAGCGATTATTCCTGTTTCGCTGGCTGTCGAACCACAACAGGGAAAATAACAAGCAATGTGGTCATTTTCACTACATTACCCAAAGAAACCACTATTACCGCAAGCGTCACACATCACAAAACAAACTTGGGGAATATGGCAGGCAACATCTTAAGCCCATCAACCTGGACAGGTAGAAAGCACAAAATCGTCAATGCCTGCAATTACAAAAATACAACTGTCAGAAACAAAGCCGTTTCCATTGCCGGACAATCGCCTGGGAATTTCAATATCGGCCAAATCTGTAATATTTTCGACTATTGTTACAACAATTGGCATTACGTCAACGACCCCAGCAAGGGCGAACTATATTCATCCGCATCCAACACCCTCGCCAACGGGCTCAACGGTGACTGCGATGACTTTGCCATTTTAGTTTGCTCGATGTTGCTCTCCATCGGCGGTGATGCCCGAATCTCGTTGGCATACAACTCCGGAGGCGGACATGCTTTTACTGAAATCAATGTAGGGAAAACCAATATGCAATTATTAGCCGACTACATTGCCGCTCGTTACAAAGACGTTTGGACCGAGAAAATCCACTATCGCATTGACCGATACAAAAACTGTTGGCTCAATCTGGATTGGTGGGCCAAACATCCTGGTGGTCAATACTATAAAGCGGATCATGGTTCACGCATTTTCATTCTGGATAATTATTCTGAAGATTTCTAATATATATATTGTATGAAAAAAGTCAGACCCATTTTGCTGCTTTCTCTGTTGTTTGCTTGTTTTGGAAACATGCAACAATCTATGGCACAACGTCTTGAACTTAGATTTAACAAAGAGTTTTCCAATGATGAAATTGTCAATAAAGGAATCGGTGGCGGTGCGTCCTTCATCATTGATGGTTGGCATCCGAATCTTGATTTTCAAATCAACTTTGATTATGCAGGGCATAATGAAGAGACCAACTATCTTGGCATTTCATACAAATTCGCTAAATTCAAAGGTGGTGTTTCAGCGTTATACACACACCCGCTCGGCAAGAGCTTTCACCTGCGTTTAGGCGGTGACGTTTCGTACAATATGTTACGCAAAATCGCTACCAATCATGCGGATACGTCAGCTGTTCTCGGATATTCGATGGCCACGCATCGCGCGCAGATGATAGGTATCGGCGCCGTGGCGCAAATCCAGGCACAACTTGGACGAATATTCCGCATCAGCGTTGGCGTGACACCGACCTACCTGATTGCTGTTTCCACCAAAACGAACCGTCCCGAAGTCGCATGTGACTTTAAGAAAGGCATTTTCGTTTGCCAACTGCAACTCGGTTTGGTCATCAGTTTGAATAATAACAACGATAAAGAACAATAATCATGGCACTAATCAAATCTATTTCTGGCATTCGCGGAACCATCGGAGGAAAAGTCGGTGACAATCTGACTCCCATTGATGTCGTTCAATTTGTTTCCGCATTCATCACTTTCTTGAAAAAAGATGAAAACCGCACACTTACAATCGTCGTCGGTCGAGATGCGCGCATTTCTGGAGAAATGATAAATCAGCTGACTTGCAGCACTTTGCAAGCGCTTGGCGTCAATGTTATCGATTTAGGGTTATCTACAACCCCCACGGTTGAAATGGCGGTTATCCACCAACACGCCGACGGCGGCATCATCTTGACAGCCAGCCACAACCCGATGCAGTGGAACGCATTGAAACTACTCAACGCCCGCGGTGAATTCATCTCCGCTGCCGATGGAGCAAAAGTATTGGAAATCATTGAAAAACAAGATTATCAATATGCTGAAATCAACCAATTAGGCAAGTACTCCCGCTATGAAAAAGCGATTGAAGACCACATCGACCAAATCTTAAAACTAAAGTTAGTGGATGTGGAAGCCATCAAGCAAGCACATCTTTCTGTAGCATTAGATTGTGTAAACTCGACTGGAGGAATAGCCCTGCCGCAACTTCTTGAAAAACTGGGAGTTGAGAAGGTAGAAGTACTAAATGGAGATGTCAGCGGTATTTTTGCGCATAATCCGGAGCCACTGCCCCAACACCTCCAGGATATCTCAACTATGATGAAAAATGGCAGATTCGATGTGGGCTTCGTCGTTGACCCCGATGTGGATCGTTTGGCGCTGCTTAATGAAGACGGCAGCATGTTCGGTGAAGAATATACGCTCGTATCCATAGCGGATTACATTTTACAAAACACCAAAGGAAATACCGTTTCCAATCTTTCCTCAACGCGCGCACTCCGTGATGTAAGTAACAGTCATGAAGTAAATTACAACGCTGCGGCGGTAGGAGAAGTTAATGTGGTAGAAAAAATGAAAGCCACCAATGCCATCATTGGCGGTGAGGGCAACGGCGGCGTCATCTATCCCGAACTCCACTACGGGCGTGACGCATTGGTGGGAATCGCACTCTTCTTGACATACATGGCCAAAAGCGGCAAAAAATGCAGCGAAATCCGACAGATTTACCCGCAATACGTTATTTCCAAAAATAAAATCGAACTTCAACCCAACATGAATGTGCCAGAAATCATGAAAAAGATGGCAGAGAAATATGCTGAAAATGAAGTAAATACAATTGATGGTGTAAAAATCGACTTTGCCGACGGCTGGGTACACCTTCGCCCGTCGAACACCGAACCCATCATCAGAATTTACGCTGAAGGAAAAAACGAAACATTCGCCGACGAACTCGCACAACGCATCATGACCGACATACGCGCTATCATCCGATAACGACTGGTATATACAATATTATATAGTTATGGGAAGAAGCACTCTATGAAACAGGGTGCTTCTTTTTTGTATAAGAACACGACATACGGTATTCTTGATAAAACTATAGCAAATAATATGCTATAATTTAGCATTGTTAATAAATATTTTATAAATTTTAGAATTAAATATCTTATTATTAAACAATTATATTCAATAAAATAAATTATTAACTTTGATTTAATTTTTATCCACGCATAGTATCTTTGCAACGTCTTCCGAAAAAATAATAACACCTCAAACAATAAAATGTCATGAGAAAAAACAAGATATGGAATCCTCCAATGAAAACGCAGTTCTAAGCCAATCCACAAAAAATAATTGCTGACATTTCAAGTTTTTAACGTAAATTTGCCGCTTGATAAAAAACTCAAAACTATGAAAAAATTTTTCATTTTCTCTTTACTGGTTCTGTCGGTGAATTTCGTTTTTTGCCAATCAGATTACATTGATTTACAAGGTGTTTTTAATGGAAAATACCGTTATGAAAAATTAAAGTCATTATGTTGGCGACCCGAAACACAACAATACACCTATTACGATGAGGTCAGCGATGCCGTTAAAGCCGTTGACCTTAAAAACGGCAAAGAGAGTACTCTTTTCCGCTTCCAACAACTTTATGAAGAAACGACAGGAAAGAGCTTCCCCAACAAGGAAATGTTCAATAAAGCCGGGGGAAAATGTTCTACCGCATGGGAATGGATCGATAAAAACACGTTCCAGTTTTACGCAATTCTTCCCAACAAAGGAGCTTCATATGTAACATATGATGTCAGAACTAAACTAATTGCAATTAGGTTGGATGCCCCGAGCGCTATTGACATCGTTGACCAAGATGGGAACAAAGCACTTTATATATACAAAAATGAGAATAGCAACGGATTTTATGTCAATGATTTAAGGAATCCCGTCAAAGAGGAGATTATTCTTTGTCCCGACACAGCCGACGGTGTCGTTTTTGGTGAAGCAGTACACCGCAGCGAATGGGGAATCGGCGAAGGATGGTACTTCTCCCCCAACAGCAACTATATCGCTTTCTACCGCATGGACCAATCCATGGTGGAAGATTACCCATTGCTTCAAACCAGTGAAGGCGAATGCGCTGCCCACCTCGCATATTCCAAAAGCCTCAAATATCGTAGGGCCGCGCGAACCAGCCACCAAGTAAAAGTGGGCATCTTCGACGCGCAACAGTCCTTCAAACAGAAAAAATGCGTTTATCACTACATCCAAACCGATGTGGCAGATGGCGAGTTCTTGACCAATGTCACCTTTTCCCCGGATGAAAAGTACCTTTATATCACGCACCTCAACCGCGAGCAGAATCACTCCAAACTCATCCGTTATGATGTGGCTACCGGGAAAAAATTGGCAGTTCTGATTGAAGAAACTGATCCGCGCTTCGTCGAACCGCAGCACCGCATCCTTTTCCTGAGTAATGGAGATTTCATCTACCACAGCGACCGCGACGGTTGGAACCATCTCTACCAATACACCTTCGATGGCAAATTGGTAAAGCAAATCACAAAAGGCAACTGGCCCGTGATAGAAGACTTCGGATTGGACGCCAAAGAGCAAAACATCTTCTTCATGACCAACAAAGACAATCCTGTTGACCAATATCTATATTCTGTCAATATCGCCACCGGGAAACTCACTAACCTGACTCCGAAATCAGGTGTGCATACTATTTTAATGTCGGATGATAAAACATGCTTCTTTGATTATTTTTCCAACCTTCATACCCCACTGCAGATCTATGCAGGCAGTTCTGACGGTAAAAATCTGAAAATGATAAAAGAATCCAAAAACCCATACGGTGATACCGAACTCGGACGTGACACTATCTTCTCATTGAAAAACGCTCACGGGGATGACCTGTATTGCGAAATGATCTTCCCTCCTCACTTCGACAAAAGTCAGAAATACCCCTGTTTGGTTTATGTGTATGGCGGACCTCACTCCCAATTAGTCACCAACACATTTATGACCGCTGGCACATTTTTGAACTATATGGCGCAAAAAGGATACATAATCTTTGTTTTAGACAATCGGGGCACCAGCAACCGTGGCGCTGAATTCGAAAAATGCATACACCGTCAACTGGGCGTTTTGGAAAGTGAAGACCAAATGGTTGGCATCAACTACCTGAAATCGCTGCCGTTCATTAATAAAGACCGTATCGGCATTGATGGCTGGAGTTTCGGTGGCTTCATGACACTCACTATGGTAACCGAGCATCCGGACGTTTTCGCTTCCGCCACCTGCGGTGGACCTGTCGTCAACTGGGAATGGTATGAAATCATGTACGGCGAACGCTACATGGATACTCCGCAAGAAAACCCGGAAGGGTACGAACACGCAAACATCATCAACAAAATCCACAAACTGAAATGCCCGCTGCTCATCATGCACGGTCAACAAGACAACACCGTCGTACAACAACACAGTTTGGAATTGCTCCACCAATCCGTGTTGGATGACGTTCAAATCAACTATTTTCCATACACGACCCACGAACACAATGTCATGGGCATGAACCGTGTTCAGATGTGGCACAAGATCGAACAATTCCACAACCAATACCTGATGAAATAATCTAATCGTAATCACCTATGAATAAAGCCTCCTTCAATCGCAACGTTTGGCTACTCAACACCATTTTCCAAGCCGGATTGGAAGGTATCACCTTTGAAGAAATCTGCGAAAAATGGCAAAAATCTGGCATGTCTGACGGCAAAGGCTACCCACTACGCTCGTTTCATAACCACCGAAACGAAATACGTGAAACCTTCAATGTGAATATTGCCTGTAAAAAAAGCACCAACGCCTATTTTATCTCCGGTAACAGTCTGTCAAAAAATCTGGTTGCGAAAATCATAGGACTTATCAGTTTATCACAGGTTATTGACCATGAAAGCAAGAAGCAGTCCAACATCTCCCTTAACCTAACTGCTGGTGGTGAAGGTTTCTTACCCCTTATTTCACAAGCCATCCAGAACCGACAGCTTACGCACATCACTCTCTCCTCCACCGACACGGCTCACGATACCGAATTTTATCATTTCAAAACGCTTGGCATCAAGAACTACAAAGAGAACTGGTATATTCTTGGAGAAAAAGGAAATACCGAATTCGTCATGCTCAATCTGCGACAGATAAAGAGCTTTGACATTGAAGGAGGCCTTTTCACCATGCCTGACACGAATTTAATACAAGAGCTGTTGGTCGAGAACTATGGGGATTGCATTGAATCCATTCCCACAGAAGAAATCACATTTCGGGTGCCTACACAAGTGGCAAAGCAACTTACCAATCACCCCATCCACGTTTCGCAACAACTCATTGAAAACAAAAAGAGTTTTGCAATATTTTACCTCAACCTCAAACCTACACAAGCATTCATCCACGACATTCTATCCTATGGACCCGAAGTCGCAATTCTCACTCCCAATAATCTGAAAGAGAAAATCTCTTCTGAAGCCAAAAGAATCGCCCGAAAAAACGCTTAAATCCAACACGACAAAAAAAATCATCACATGAAATACAAACTCATCTGTAAAAAATGCGGCCATGAAATCTCCAATTTCAAAGAGTGGTTCGCCCATAATCAACAGTGCCCCCAATGTGGAAGCAACTACGTAGAAGTTCAGTACAGCGGTGACTACCACAAACTGAATGAATACTTCAAAGGCAATCCCAAAAGTTTTTGGCATTACTTTGACTTCCTTCCATTGGAGAATCCCGAAAACGTCATCACGTGCAACGAAGGGGCCATCCCGATTGAGAACTGGGACTTTTTAGAAAAATATGCCCAAGAAAAATACGGCATCGACTGTCATGTAATGGTCTATCGCAACGATTTGAACGGAGGGACCAACACGTTCAAAGATGTCGCCGCCGCGATGGGAGCAGCCATCATGAAAGAAAATGGCGTGAAGGAATATTGCATAGCATCAACCGGCAATACCGCAACGGCTTTCAGCAAATATTTGTCATTGGCTGGCATCAAGTTGAACGTTTTTGTTCCCAACTGCGTTTGTAAAGACACTGTTGAAGAAATCCGTTCATACGGACAGAACCTTGTGATTTCCACAGGCGACTACGGTGCTGCCAAAAAAGAAGCTGCTGAATACCAGAAAGCTCACAACCTACTGATTTCCGGCGGCAACATCGACCCCATTCGCGTGGAAGCGAAGAAGACGATGGTATTTGAATTTCTGCGCCAAATGGGCAAAATGCCCGATGTATATGTACAAGCCGTCAGCGGCGGTACTGGACCGATAGCGGTTGACAAGGGCGTTAGAGAAATTCAAGGCGCATTTCCGGAAGCCAAACTTCCGAAAATGATTCTCGTACAGCAAGACACATGCGACCCAATGGTACAGGGATGGGAAAATGCGGAAAAGGCCGGTTTCCCCGATGGCTACGAAAAGAACTTTCCCTCCATCGCCAACCCGCAGACGAAAGTGTCTATCCTTTCCACCGGCACGCCCGGGATGTTTCCTATCGTCGCCCCCATCGTACGCAAAAGCGGAGGTGGATTTGTGCGCGTGAAAGAAAGCGAACTCGTTGATTATGCGAAAATTGCCAAACGCGAACGCAACGTCATGCTCGGTCCCGCCGCAGCTGTATGCTTCGCTGGCTTCTATCAGGCCCTCGCCGAAGGCAAAATCCAAAACGGACAAACCGTCCTCATCAATACTGGAGAAGGAGCAGCTCGTGCCAAAGACTTCGCAACTGCGGTCAATCAAGCATAAACAAAACCAAACAGCGAAAACCGCAGAAATGAACACCCTCTTAGGTGAGGCGTTGTGTCGTTTATTGTTGCCAAGGTCAAGCCTTTAAAAAGAGCAAGGCACTGTCCCATATTAAAACAAGGCAACGCGGTTCGACTGTATATGTTTATGCCCAAGCCAAACGGATAATGACCAAGTGGGAAAAACATATCTTTGCCATACCCAAACGCATTCTTCACAAAAAAATCAAATTTGAAAAAAAATCTGTAGTTTTTGTAAATTTATTGCGTCTTACAATTGATTTGATTCATAGAAAGAATGGAAAATAAGGAAAAAGAGTTTGAAGCAATTGTCCGTGAAAACAAAAGCACCATCTATACGGTGTGCTATATGTTTTCAAAAGACAATGACGAAGTCAACGACCTTTTTCAGGAAGTGCTCATCAATCTATGGAACGGTTTCGACGGTTTCCGTGGCGATTCGAAGGTGGGCTCTTGGATTTGGCGTGTGGCGCTCAACACCTGCATTTCCGACGAGCGCAAGAAAAAACGCCGCGGAGAGAAGGTGCCGCTGGAAATGGCTTCCGACTTGTTTGCCGACGACGACCACGACACCAAGCAAATCCAGCAACTGTACGGCCGCATCAACCGACTAGACCTGATGGAGCGTGCCATCGTGCTGCTCTGGCTCGACAATCTCAGTTATGAGGAAATTGCCGCCATCGTGGGCATTTCTGTCAAGAATGTTTCCGTTAAATTACTTAGAATCAAGCAAAAACTGATTTTAATGTCGGACAATAAAGATTTATAAACTATGGAAAACATCGACAATAACCATCCGGAATTGGAGGCATTGCGCGAACAGGCGGCGCTGCTGAAGAAAAAATTAGACCAGGAAATGATTGTCAGTGAGGAGGTTCTACGCAAAACGATGAAACGCAAGGTCCGCACCATCAACGCACAGGCCATCACCAGCGGAATTGCTGCCGTAGTGGTCATCGCCTTCGCCATCCTCTACTTCCCCACCCTCGGACTTTCCACCTACTTCTCCATAGGCACTATTGTGATGATGCTCATTTGCGTTTTCTTTACTCTGAAATATCACAAAAATGTGAACGCCAAATCGATGGGAAGCGACCTCGTCAGCGTGGCAAAAATCATGAAAAAACTCAAAACGGACTATATGAACTGGTTAAAATATGGTTTTGCGATGGCAATCGGCTGGGCAACCTGGTTTTGCATCGAGCTCCGCATCGCCAGCGGCACGTGGCACGAAGCACTCAGCACCGTCATCGCCGTCGTTGTCGGACTATTCATCGGCGGTTTCATCGGTTTCAGAATGCACAAGAAAGTGGTGAACACCTGCGATGAAATTATAGATTCGGTGAATCGGTTAAACGGTTAAACGGGGATTTAGGAAAAACGGGAAAAGGATACATTTCAATAATTTAAATTAAAATATTATGAAACAAGTAATTACAACAATCGTTATCGCGTTTTGCGCGGTTTTGGCGTTTGCGCAGCAGACACAGCCCGTTCCGATTGATGCAAAAGTGCGTATCGGGAAATTGGACAATGGGCTGACTTATTACATCCGCCACAATGAAGAGCCGAAAGGACAGGCCAACTTCTACATCGCCCAAAAGGTCGGTTCCATTTTGGAAGAGGAAAACCAGCGCGGTTTGGCCCATTTTTTGGAACACATGTGTTTCAATGGGACCGAAAAATTTCCGGGAAATGGTGTCGTGAAATATTGCGAAAGCATCGGTGTGAAATTCGGTGCCGACCTCAATGCCTACACCTCCATTGATGAAACAGTGTATAACATTGACAATGTGCCAGTTGCAACCACCCCAAGCGCCATTGACTCCTGTTTGTGGATTTTGCACGACTGGGCCGACGGACTTTTGTTGGAAGGTGACGACATTGACCACGAACGCGGTGTCATTCACGAAGAGTGGCGCAGCAGATTGGGCGGCAGCGCAACTTCCCGTATGTACGAGAAGATTCTTCCCGAAATCTATCCCAACAACAAATACGGTCAGCGTATGCCCATCGGTTTGATGGAAGTCGTCGATAACTTCCCCTATCAGGCCATCCGTGATTATTACGAAAAATGGTATCGTCCTGATCAACAAGGAATTGTCGTAGTTGGCGACATTGACGTGGACCAGGTGGAAGCCAAAATCAAAGCCATTTTCGGCACCATCGCCAAACCGGTCAATCCGGCAGAACGCTACTATGTGCAGGTGGAAGACAATCAGGAACCCATCGTTTCCATTGCCACCGACAAAGAACAGCCCTACGCTTTGAACTACATTTTCATCAAGCACGACGACTATCCCGACAGCTTGAAGGGAGATATGACCTATATGATTTATCAATACATTAATGAAATTGCTTCCAACATTCTTTCCGAACGCACGAATGACCTTGCACAGCAAGCCAATCCGCCTTTCATTCAGGGTTTCATTTATGATGAAGATTTCTTCTTTGCCAAAACCAAAGGTTCTTTCAACGGCGTTGTCGTCACCGATGAAAACGGTGTTGAGAAAGGAATCACGACGATTTACCGCGAAATGCTGCGCGCCCTTCGTCACGGCTTTACCGCCAGCGAGTACGAACGCGCCAAAGCCAATCTCCTCAGCGAACTTGAAAAGCAGTACAACGAACGCGACAAAGTGAAAAGTCAGAATTACTGCCGCGAATATGTACGCCATTTCATTGATAATGAGCCGATTCCGGGCATTGAAAACGAATATGCACTGGCACAGGCCATCCTTCCGAACATCCCGCTTGAAATTGTCAATCAATATATGAAAGAACTGGTGGGCGAAGGCAATTTGGTTGTCGCTTGTATGCTTCCTGAAAAAGATGGCGTGAAATATCCCACCAAAGAAGAATTGATTTCCGCATTGAACAAAGTGGCCGCGGAAGACATTGCCGCTTTGGAAGACAAAAGCAGCAACGAACCGTTGATCAAAAAGATGCCGAAGGCCGGAAAGGTTGTGAAGAACGAAAATGCACAGTTCGGCTACAAGAAACTCTCTCTCTCGAATGGTGCTGTCGTTTATTACAAAAACACGGACTTCAAAGCCGATGAAATCAAGATGCACGCTTTCAGCGAAGGCGGCACCAGCTTGTATGGCGACAAAGACGTGGCCAACCTGAAGGTGATTGACGAATTGATTGGCGTGGGCGGTTTCGGCAACTTCAGTCTAACCGAACTCACCAAGGCGCTTGCCGGCAAGCACGTTAGAATGACGCCCGCCATCAACACCTACAGCGAAACTTTGGACGGTGAAACCACTCCTAAGGACGTTGAAACTTTCTTACAACTCAACTATTTGTATTTCACCGCACAACGCGCCGACAACGATGCTTTCCAATCCTGGAAGAGCAAAGAAACCGCGATGTTGGTGAATGCTGCCACCAACCCGATGAAATATTTGAGCGATACTATTCGCAAGGAGTTGTACCCGAATCTTCCTCGTTTGAAATCACTTACCCTTGAAGACCTCGACCAAGTAAACTACAAACGCTGCCAGCAGATTTGCAAAGAGCGTTTCGCCAATGCCGCCGACTTCACCTTCATTTTCACAGGGAACATCGATGAAAGCACCTTCATTCCGTTGGTAGAAAAATACATCGCTTCATTGCCAGCCAAGGGCAACAAGGAAATGCACAAGGACTTTGGTGGCGCAGTGCGTGACGGTTCCCGCGAAAACATCTTCAAACACGAGATGGAAATCCCCACCGCTACCGTACTCATCGCTTCACACGGCAAAGTGGATTACAACCTCAAGAACAAACTGACTTACAGCATTGCCGAACAAGTCATCGACATCGTTCTTACGGAAGAAATCCGTGAAAAAGAGGGTGGCACTTACGGTGTGAGCGTCAGCGCCGGCGTCAACAACCTGCCGCACCCGTACGTAATGATGCAGATTTACTACCAGACCGACCCGGAAAAGTACGAATATCTGAACAAACGCATCGAAGAGGTGATTGCCGACTTTGCACAGAACGGTCCGTCTGAAACCAACATGGCCAAAGTGAAAGAGTACATGGTGAAGAAATATCAGGAAAACCTGCGCAACAACGGCTATTTCTCACGCACGATGAAAGAGTATTTGTTGAACGGTGTTGATAACTGCACCGACTACGAAAAAGTTCTCAACAGCATCACTGTCAACGATGTGCGCGTTGCTGTTGCCGACTTGCTCAAGCAGAACAATAAGGTGAAAGTGGTGATGCACGGCATCGCAAAATAGTTTGCCACCAATTCTGTAATAGAAAAGCCCATCACGATGTGATGGGCTTTTCTTATTGTCTCAAAATAACTTTAGTGATTAATTTACAGACTTGCGTACGACGGTGTGAAGGTGTCGCCATCACTGATGTTGCCGGTCGAAATGCCCTTCTTAAGCCATTTCGACCGTTGCGCGGAAGTGCCGTGGTTAAACGATTCCGGAACAGCATAGCCCTGGGCACGCTTCTGCAAATAGTCGTCGCCAATGCGGGAGGCAATCGCCAATCCCTCGTCGATGTCGCCCTCCTCGAGCGAATTGAACATCTCATTGTCCCAATGTGCCCACACGCCAGCGTAAAAGTCAGCCTGTAGTTCCAAACGGACACTGATCTTGTTGCTTTCCGTTTCACTCAACCGGCTCATCTGCTGGTGTGCCTCCGACAAAGTGCCCAGCAGATACTGCACATGATGCCCTACCTCGTGTGCAATGACGTATGCGTACGCAAAGTCGCCAGCGCTGCCGAACTGTTTCTCCATAGTGGTGAAAAACGACAAGTCGATATATACACATTGGTCGGCGGAACAGTAAAACGGCCCGGTAGAAGAAGTCGCACCGCCACAGCCTGACTGTACGGAACTACTGAAAAGCACCAGTTTCGGGGGATCATACTTTTTACCCATCTTCTTAAAAACCGCAGTCCAGACATCTTCCGTGCCGGCCAAAATCTGCTTTGAAAACTTAGCCAACTCCTGTTCTTCCGCAGTCGGCGTATAGGCACTCTCTGTCTCCGTGGGCTTGACGTTCTGCATATTTTGAATTACGCTTGATGGGTCTTTACCCAACACCAAGGCAATGATTACAGCAATGATGGTAGTACCGACACCACCGATACCAATACCAATACCAATGGCAGCTTTTTTACCTCTACGGTCATCTACGTTTGTACTTTCTCTTCTTCCAGATAAATTCATTTCAAAAAGTTTTCAGTAAAAAACACTCTTATTTTACTCTGAATCGGGCAAAAATGAACCAGAGAATGACAACGGCAGTAATTCTTCAACGGAAGACACCTGCCAAATTTCGCCCGACTGTCCCGCCAACAGAATAGTGATGGGCTTTCCGCCTTTCTGTTCGTACTCAGAAAGCACCTGACGGCATGCGCCACACGGCGGCACCGGCATCGTCAACGGTTTCTGTGAATTGATGGCTGTAACCACTAATT
Organism: Bacteroidales bacterium; assembly: GCA_024400775.1. Classification (GTDB taxonomy): domain Bacteria; phylum Bacteroidota; class Bacteroidia; order Bacteroidales; family WCHB1-69; genus UBA1756. Next base: position 92,396 of record JAKSMF010000001.1, read on the forward strand.
TTTTGAACGGAACCCCGGGATAGCGGGATGATGCGTAAAACGCCGTCGTGCGCTCGGCACAAAGTCCAGACGGATAGGCCGAATTTTCCTGATTATTGCCAGTGACAACCTCTCCATTGTCTAACAAAAGCGCTGCTCCCACCTGAAAATGGGAGTAGTCAGCGTATGCTCTGCCAGCAGCTTCACGTGCCATGGCCAACAGCTTCTGGTCTTCAATCGACAATTCGCTTTCGTTTTCGTAAACAGTAAATGTAGTCTTGATTTCAAACTTCTTCATACTATAATTTTATTACCTTTTTGATAAGGATTTGCTCATTATCAATTACTTGAATGAAATAGATGCCTGCATCTAATCCACCTAAATCAATTTGTTTTGTACGACCTTCCACAGAAAATGTTTCAACCCATTTCCCGTAGGCATCATACAGGCGGACTTCACGGAAGTTTTGTCCTTCGGCAAAAGTGATGCAACAAACATCACTGGTCGGATTGGGCGAAACCACAAAGTCAGAAATTCCATTATTGGGAATGCCTGTTGCGCCAACGGTGATGATGTAATGCACCGTGCTATCGCAGCCGTAAACAGTCTGATATTCCTTATCGAAATTGAATATGCCTTCACTCATGGAATAGAAGTCGTAATCACCAATCATATAGTGTTCATCCACCGCCAACGAAACATTCACCGTCTCTTCATAACTTGGATGTAAAGTCAAGTGGATCAACAACGTACTATCAGCGCCACCGACACCGGCCCCCGGATAGTAGAAGGTGTAATCGCCATCCGTCGTTAATACCTCGCCTTCATATACAAACGGAATACATCCATCCAACGTGAGTTCGCCGAATGTGTAATTGCTGGAAATTACATTTACTATATAATGTATAATACTGTCACAACCATTAACCGTTACTTTATGGAAATCGTATGTAAACGTGCCTTCGGCTACCGCATAATGCGTTGTCCCTTCAATTACGTACGTATCCCCGACATGCACCGTACTGCTCAAATTCAAATCATAAGTCGGATAGATGGTCAAATGCAACACCAAAACGCTGTCATAGCCATTATATGCGGCACCAGGATAACGAAGATGATATTCTCCGGATGCCGTAAACGTCTGTCCTTCATAAGTATATGAACCGCATTCGGTAACGTAAAGCGTCGAATAGGCAATCGGCATCGTATCCACCGTAATGGTATAATTAACAATACTATCGCAACCATAAATGGTTTCCAACGCTTGAGAATAGTGGAATGTCCCCGCCATATCGGCAGTATATGCTTCATTACCAATATAATACACATCACCAACCATATAGGTTTGAGATATGTTGATGTTATATGATGGATGAATAGTCAAGTTGATGTAAAGGATACTGTCGGCACCGTGCTGACCGGCGTACGGGAAAAAGACAGAGTAACAACCTGTAAACGAAAACGTTTGGCCGTTGATGGTGTAGGAATCACAAGCGGCCACCGACAAATTGCCATAAACCGTATCATGCACGCCTTCAACCACAAAGACATGAACTGGCACACGCTCACTCACGCAGGTAGTGCCGTTAACTGTAGCGCTTTCCTCCACATAATAAACCGCATAATCAAAAAGTTGCGGTGTGGTAAACGAAAGTCCTGTAGCCAGCGGCGTCGTGGCTGTCGGAGTTGCATACCAACTAATTGTATTGTTTGAATTTGCCGTTAACGTGGCGGTCTGTCCCATATTGATGTGAACATCAGCGACTTGTGGTGCAGATACCAACGGTTCGAGTTGTACATCGAGACGAACGCAGGCGCCGTCGGAAACGGTAATGTTGAAACTTTGCGACTGGTAGCAGTCGGCAGAAACGGTAACCGTGTAGTTGCCCGCTTTGATGGGGCGGTGATAGTCGCCCACCGGCAAGTGCGAATAGACCTCGGAGTTGAAATCGTCATGATTTTCCACCCAGATTTTAGCTTCAATCGGCTCGCCAGTCTGCGCGTCGGTAACAATACCGCGGAAACCGTTCAGGCATTCCTGAATGTAACCGAGCAACGCGTTTTTACTATTTGTCCAATACGTCGGCAGTTCTGCTGAGGAAGTGCAAACCTTATCAAAATGAGCCTCGATGGTCACCTCGCGGCAGTGCTGATAATAGTTCATGTAGTCCTGGCGCGAACCGTCGATTTCATACCAGTCGCCGCCTTCGGTCACCGATCCACAACCTGGCTGATAAGCGGTTTCGCCCACCATATAGTTAGGATCGATAGCTTGACAATCATTCACATAATTGGTACAAATCATGCGGAACCAATCGTCATCGGGATGCCGGCGGCTATTGGTGCTCCAAGTATCCCATGGGTAATTAGTAAGTTCCGCGCCACCGTGGAAATTCACCGACATAACAAAATGCTTGTCGGCCACCCAATTGATGATGGCCTGCGATTCCGGTTGCACATTTGCCGAACCGCCGATTCCGGGAACGAAAGGATAATTTCGGTTCAAGTCAACATTATTCCAATTATATCTTCTTGAATAAGAAGAACTTATCCTATCATCAGCACTATAATAGGTACCATCAGGATTTTCCAACGGACAAATCCACAAATCCACATTCTGCAAAATATTCATCACTTCGGCATCCGTGGTGGCATTATTGAGAATGTAATCAATCAAACGAAGCATCATGTAATAGCCGACCACCTCATCGCCATGCATAGTGGAGGAATACAGAAATGCCGGTTTGTCAGCATTTTGTCCCAAGGTGTTGCTAATATGAAGTGCAAAAATCGAGTGAGTGCGAGAAGTACAAGGAGTTGAAAGCAAAATCGTATCCAGCTTGCAGATGTCGGGATGGTTGGCCTCAAATTGACGCATCAACTGTGCGTAAACCTGATAGGACGGATATTTGTTCCAGTTTGTGGTAAAGTCTGACAATGATGTAGTTACCATGCTGCTGGGACGCTCTTCGGGAATGATTTCAAACGGCAGATTCAGTGCCAAGAACGCTTCGTACTCGTGACGTGCCAGGGCAACGCGCACTTTGTACTGACCGCGAGCCGCGTCAAACGGGCAGGCATCCACGGAAAAGTGGCGTGAAAGTTGGTTGACATCGTCCTTGGAATCAACAAAAGTATTGATATACAAGAAGTCACGTCCTTCGTTTTGTAGGTCAGCAGCAGTATTTTGGGCAAAAATTGTCAAAAAAAGGCCAACACATAAAAAAATGGAAAGGATAATTTTTTTCATTGTGATGGTAATCTATTTATGAATAAAAAAGATTATTTTTCAGCCAAAAGGTTTTTGAAAGTCTCTATCAGCGCCTCCGACGCGGGCACTTGCGGCAGACGGAGGTTGTTTTGGATTTTTCCTTGCAACGACATGAGTGCCTTGATTCCGCACGGACTGCCTTCACGGAAACAGGCCTGAATGTAATCCAACAAACGCAGGTGGATTTGGCGTGCTTCGGCGAACTGGTTGTTGCGTGCGAGACGGACCATGGTGCTCATTTCTTTTGGAAAAGCATTGGCAATCACCGAGATAACACCATCCACACCGGCTGCCAACAACGGAAGCGTAAGCGCATCATCGCCGGAAATAACGGAAAAGCCGGCCGGCTTATGTGCAATAATCTTCATAATCTGATTCATCATACCGGATGCCTCTTTGACAGCCACAATGTTCGGGAAGTCGTTAGCAAGGCGCAAAGTGGTTGCCGCATCAATATTGCAACCGGTACGACCTGGCACATTATACAGGATAATGGGCAGCGGAGAATTTTCGGCGAGAAGCTTATAATGCTGATACACACCTTCTTGGCTTGGGCGATTATAAAAAGGCGTAACCGAAAGAAGGGCATCCACACCAGTAAAGTCACGTGTTTGCAGTTGGTGTACGAGTTCCATCGTATTAGGGCCACCCAAGCCGCGCACGATTGCCACACGTCCAGCATTCACACGAACGATGCAGTTGACGACTTCATCCTTTTCCTCTTCCGAAAGCGTGGGCGTTTCGCTGGTGGTGCAAACCGTCACCAAATAGTCAACACCATTCGCTATGTAATCTTCCACAAGTTTTCCCAGGCTTGCAAAATCTATCTTTCCGTCTGGTAGAAAAGGAGTTATGACGGCAACTCCCGTGCCTTTCAAACGATTGTTCATGACTGTTTTCCTGAAAGCTGATTGGTATAATGTGTGATATTCTTCAACAACTCGATATTGGAAATCTCTTTTTCGGTTTGAATCAACAAATCGTAGCAATCAACATTTCGTTTTTCCGAACCGACGATGAATTTGGCGGGACTGAGATTCATAATCAATCGGAGCGGGTCAAAAACATCATGAGAAAAGTCAATCAGAATGTCAAATTCTGTGTTGGCAAAATCTCTTATCTGAACCTTTTCTGGTTTCCCATACCAGTTGAGGTCTTTATTGCAAAAATAATCTGCAGAAAGTTGCTGCAAACAGTAGAAAGGGACCTGTTTATCATCGATATATCCCATCAGCCACACCGCTCTATCCGCCGTTTGCAACCTTGAAAACACCGCATAGATGTCTTTGTACGTATCTTCTGTGGTAATATTGCACAGAATACCCACATTTTTAGCATCACGCAACGAAACCACCTGAGGATTTCTAACTTTCTTATTTTCAGATATATATCTTTTATTAAAGTATCTTTTGATGAAATTCATCCTACCTATTTTTGTCCAATATTTTCAAAACCGCAAAAATAATCAATTTTTTTTAAAGTTCTAAATAATAAATGAATAAATATTGTACTTTTGCGCTGTTTTTTTTAATACTCTAATGGAGACAGAAACTTGCGAAAAACTTGAGAAAAAGACCTTTCTCAAGTCTTGGAAATCGCTTAAAACGAGGTCGAAAATTTACCAAATCTGCGTACACCTATTCGCACTTTTCGGAATAGGTATGATTGCCGCCTGGGGAATCTATAAACTTGGGCTGACCAACGAAAACGGAGGCGTAGATCCAAACAACCGTTATTTGGCCAACTATCAGTCGATGGGCAAGATAACGGATTCTTCCCAGATTTATTCTGCTAATTTACAGAATTACATCAATTTAGCAATCTTGAACCGTGTATTTCCGACCAATGCGCACCTGATTTACGAAGCCTGCCGCGAAGACAGCGATCCGGAGGTCATCAATCGTATGATTTACGCCTGCAACATGTACCTGCAAGAGACCGATCAGGGCAAAAAATTCGATGAAATCCAAAAAGAGGTGAATGCGCTGTTAGGTCGTTATCCGGCTTCCACCAACACCGACAACGCAATTCCGTGGATGAACGATCCGGGCTGGCCGGCATTGAAACGCGCCATGGTGAATGATGCCGATAAAATCCGCAAGGCCGCCGAAATCACCGGTGTAGATGCACGCCTCATCGCCGCTTGCACCGTCGGCGAACAAATCCGCCTTTTCAATTCCCGCCGCGAAGACGTCAAACGATACCTCGGACCCGCCGTTATGAGTGTTCAGTCGCAGTTCTCCCTCGGCGTCAACGGCATCAAGGACTTCACCGCCGCCGCTGTCGAACACAACCTCAAAGACCCGTCATCCGTTTACTACATGGGCAAAGAGTACGAAAACATCCTGGACTACGATACTTCACAGATGTACGACATCACCACCGCCCGCTTCAACCGTCTGGTCGATTATCACAACCACACCTACTCCTTCATCTACACGGGCTGTATCCTGCGCCAAACCATGATGCAGTGGAAACGTGCCGGCTACGACATCTCCGACCGTCCGGACGTGCTCTGCACACTGTTCAATCTCGGTTTCATCGCTTCGAAGCCCAATCCCGAGCCACGTTGCGGCGGTTCACACGTTTCCGTCGGTGGCCGCACTTACACTTTCGGCGTACTCGGCAACGACTTCTACTACTCTGGCGAACTCGCCGACGAATTTCCTTTACCAAAAAAGATTTTCAGAGATTAGTTATACTTAGTTCCCCTCCTACCAGAGGGGAATTTTATTTTCATCAAGTTTAACAAGTCCCATACTCTTACATTGCTGCACGCTATATTTCACGCAAGGCAAAATTTTTTCAAAAATTTTCGTTTTTAGCACCTTTTGTCATTTCATGACGGGAATCGGCATTTTTCTGGAAGTCGCCTTCCGCAAAAAATGCAGTTTCCGAACCAAAAGATGCAATTTCTTGTAACTTACTGTATGCCAATATTTTGCATAGTCGTTTTAAAAATAAAAAGCGTATCTTTGCCGCCGTAATCTTTAACT
>JAKSMF010000010.1 GCA_024400775.1 Bacteroidales bacterium
ATATTGATTTCCATGATTCCCGTCGGCATCGTGGGACTTTGTTTCAAAGACACGGTGGAAGCTTTTTTCGGCACCGGACTGCTGTTGGTCGGTTGTTGTCTGTTGGTGACGGCGGCGCTGTTGTCATTTGCCTATTTTGCGAAACCGAGAGTCAAGGAAGAAATCTCTCCACTCCACGCATTCGTCATTGGCGTGGCACAGGCCATTGCCGTTCTGCCCGGCCTTTCACGCTCCGGAAGCACCATTGCCACAGGACTTTTGTTAGGAAATAAAAAAGAAAAACTCGCACAATTCTCGTTTTTGATGGTCATCCCGCCCATTTTGGGAGAGGCCCTTTTGGATGTTTTGAAAATCACGAAAGGCGAAGCAATTGCCAACACCATTTCTACATCATCCATGGTTATTGGATTTATTGCGGCATTCGTTTTCGGCTGTCTGGCGTGCAAATGGATGATTGACATTGTGAAAAAGGGCAAATTGGTATGGTTTGCGATTTACTGTGCCGTCGCCGGTGGTATCGCCATCGCCTACACCTGCCTCGCATAATTTTGCAACATTATGAAAATCAAGGAAGTACTATCACACTTAGAACAGCGTTTTCCGCTTTGTTATCAAGAAGATTTTGATAACTGCGGCGTACAATGCGGCGACAAAGAGCGGGAAATTACCGGCGTGTTAGTCTGTTTCGAGATGTCGGATGAAACCATCGACGAAGCCATCGCGCTGAACGCGAACCTTGTGATTTCGCATCATCCGCTTGTTTTAAGAAAAGGGATACAAAAAGTCGAACCCACCAACCGCGTTGGCAGAATCATTTGTAAAGCATTGGAAAACAAGATGGTACTTTATTCCATGCATACCAATCTCGACAGTGCGCCCGGTGGGGTGAACGACCTTTTCGCGCAAAAGCTGGGCTTGAGCGACCTGCGTGTGCTTTCACCGCTGTCGGCAAACCTACAAAAAATCGCATTCTTCGTGCCCGCTTCGCACCAGACAGTAGTTGAAGAAGCGTTGTTTGCGGTCGGCTGCGGACGGCTGGGCAATTACGAGAAATGCGCCTATCACGTTGAAGGTCAGGGCAGTTTCAAGCCGTTGGAGAACGCGACACCATTTATCGGCAGTTGCGGACAGTTGGAAAAAGTTGACGAGGTACGTGTAGAGATGGTATTTCCCGGACATTTGCAACACCGTGTAATAGAGGCACTTTACGCCAATCATCCCTACGAAGAGCCCGCATTCGACATCTATCGTCTGGAGAACCCATCACGCAGCGCTGGGTTAGGCCGTATCGGCACACTTGCGCAACCCGTTATCGCTGAGGAATATCTGAAAATGGTGAAACAGGTTTTCGGAGTGGATTTCGTCCGTTACTATGGTGATTTGACGAAGAAAGTGCAGCGCGTAGCACTTTGCGGAGGCGGCGGAAGTTCATTTATTTCGCTGGCACAAGCCGCCGGCGCCGACCTCTACATCAGCGGCGACATCAAATATCACGACTTCCACACCGCCGATCGGAAGATGCTTATTGCCGACATCGGTCATCTGGAAAGCGAACAATTTGTAAAAGAAATAATTTTTAACGAAATAAAAGAAAATTTTACTAATTTTGCCGTTTCATTCACGAAAGTGGAAAAAATGAAAATTGGCATTTTATAATACTGAAAATCAAAATATTATAGAAAATATTATGGCAAAAAAGAAAGTTACTGCAGACGAAATTTCTTCCGAAGTTGTCGAAGTGAAAAAAGCTTCTACCGGCACCAAGGAAATTATTATTGAGCGCAAAAAAGAAGAAACCGCTGAAGAAAAGCAAGAAGAGTTAAGTATCGCTCAAAAGTTGCTCGCACTTTACAACCTTCAGCAAGTGTGTTCAAAAATCGATAAAATCTTGGTTGAACGCGGCGAACTGCCCAACGAAGTACGCGACTTGGAAGACGCTCTCGAAGGCTTGAAAACCCGTATTGCCAAATATCAGGATGAAATCACGGACATCCAAGGCAGAATCGCTATAGAAAACTCAAAGATTGCTGATTCTCAGGCTCTTATCAAACGTTATGAAGAACAGCAGCAGAACGTTCGCAACAACCGCGAATACGAATCTCTGTCCAAAGAAATCGAATATCAGACTTTGGAAATCCAACTTTCCGAAAAGAACAAAACCAAATACTCCGCATCCGTAGAAGCCAAGACCGAAGAGATCAAAGGTTTTGAAGAAAAAGTTCACGAATTACAGGAAATCCTCACCCAAAAGCAGAGCGAATTGGAAGGCATTTTGGCTGAAACCGAAGAAAAGGAAATCGAACTTCGCAAAGAGGCCGAAGAATACAAAGTCAAAATCGAGCCGCGCTTGTTGACCGCTTTCGAACGCATCCGCAAAAACGCCCGCAACGGTTTGGCCATCGTTCAGATTGAACGTGACGCTTGCGGTGGCTGCTTCAGCACCATTCCGCCTCAGCGCCAGCTCGACATCAGACTTCACAAAAAAATCATCGTTTGCGAAGCCTGTGGTCGTATCTTCATCGACAAACAACTTGTTGAAGAACACCAAAACGACAACGAATAACCCAACTTGGTTATCCAACATAAAGGACTTGCAATTTCAATTATTGCAAGTCTTTTTTTTGAGAAAAAAAACGTAAATTTGTCGCCTAAAAATTCCGTCCGTGAAATTCTGGTCTGAAATTGAATTACGTCTTAAGAAGTTAAAATACAAGATCTTATATCCGCTGAATGTTTTTGAAAACGAAGTGGCAGACATCCGTATGTCTAACGAAAACATCAAACGGTACAGAATCCAGCACTTGCGGAAGGCATTTTTCTCCATCAGCATCAAGCAAAAAGACGATGTTTTCAAATATCTCTTTTACCTGCTCACGTTAGTATTGTTGTTCTTGTTGCCCATTGCCGGATTTCTTAACGGCATTTCTGAAAAAGAGATTCAGCAGCAGCAACGCGCCGAATTGCTTTACGAATATTACGCCAACGACAATCCTGCGATTTTGAGTGTAACCAATGCAGACACTCACACGCAATTCGTTGATTTCATGTGTTTTTGTGTCACCAAATGGCTTCACATCAACAGCATTTACGATTTTCGGCACATTGTTGGCGCGCTATTTGCGTGGATGATTTTCATCGTCATTGGTTCATTCCTAATGAATCTTTTCTCGTGGCGAGCCGCCTTTTTCGGGGGCATATTTCTCATCCTTTCACCGCATTTTCTCGGGCAGGCGTTTGGCAATGTCGCCGACATATCCTTCGCCTTTTTCTATATTTTTGCCATTTACCAAATATACATATTGATTGGAGAACTACCCATCGTAAAATGGAAGCGACTGGTTTTCATCGTATTAAGTATTGCCGCGGCCAATTCCGTTCACGTTGGAGGTTTTGTGCTCCTACATTATATGTATATCGGTGTCATTATCGCCTTCATCCTTGCCAACCCGATTAAGAAAATCTTTAGCAAAAAGTACGTCAGCAATTTAGGGAAACTACTGCTTATTATGCTTGGTATGACGGCTGTCGTTTACATTCTTTATCTTCTTTATCCCTTACATGGATTCCGGTCGATAGCAGTTGTACCGCGCGATTCAATTTTAAAGATGGCTGAAAACCAACCGATTACTGAAATCCTATGGGGTGGTAAAAGGCTTTCGACGCATGATTTAAGTATCGGTTTCGTGCTTCAACGAATGCAATTCACCGTTCCACTGCTCATCATCATCGGAGCATTAGTCCATCTCATCGTCATACGCGTACTGGTCAAGAAGATTCATTTGGCGAACTCTATATTGCTGTTGTTTGGATTATTATTCCCGCTACTCACCCTCAAAGGTGTGGAATGTGAGATTTATGATGGCTGGGCAATTTATCTGATGATATACCCACTAATCGTAATGTTCGCCATGGCTGGCTACGAAGGACTGCTTCGCAAAGTAGATGACAAATACACTAACTTCGTGATTATAAGCATTATACTTCTACTCTGCTGTATGCCGCTCCGTCACATACTTGTCCACTATCAAACCGTTGGCGTCTATTTCAACGAATTGTCAGGTGGCATCACAACATCATACGGGAAATACACGATTGACGAAGGCGAAAATGCGAACCGTCCCGCCTGCATCTGGCTGATGCACAACGCCGTTCCCAGCAACGATTCCACAAAAATCCGCGTTTGCACCGACGGCAATCAGGGCTGCGACTACTATCTGCGCCACAAAACCGACCAGTTCGAGTTAACCCATGGCGATTTTAACACCACAGATTCGCTAAGTTGGGACTATTTCATCTGTTTTGTAGATTCCGCTAAACCAGAAGAACTTTTGAACCAAAAGTGGATCTCAATGAAGTCGATTCATCGGATTTACGTTGAGAACAAACCCATTGCCATCATACTTCATCGAGAACCCGAGCTGGTAGTTTTCCCCGAAGATACGGAATTGTCGGAAGAAGACACCTTAAATATTGGTGACGAAACCGCTGAAAGTCGGCAGCTCACAAAATAAACACATTTTTTATTCGTTTTAAGATTCTATGAAACATACTTCACATTTTGTCATACTTCTCATTTTTGCCTTTCTATTTTCATCATGCGAAAAGGTAGATTTGACGGCAACATATATCAGCGTTGACAGTACGGCTTTCACGATGAATGTCAGTCAGTTCAACAATGAGCACAACACCAACTACGATGCCAGTGAGTTGGCCAGCATAGCAGACCAAAAATTTCCTGACGTGTGGGTAACGGTCAATGGCGCGTCTCTCGGCACATGGGAGATACCCTGTAAAATTCCTATTTTAGGACACGACAGTGCCAAAGTGATTTTGTATCCAGGCATTAAAATGAATGGTGTTTCCACTACCCGGCCACGCTATCCTTTCGTACAAGGGTACGAATTCCAATTAGACCTAAAAGGCGGAGAAGTGCTTGAAATAGAATCTATTCCGCTAAAATACACCGCAACTACAAAATTCGAATACATCGAGAATTTCACGCGTGACTATAACGGGGTTTTCCATGCCGCCAAAACAAACGGTATAAATTTCACCCATATCGCTGATCCTGAAAATCCCATTAACCGCATTGGTGAAATTGCCCTCGTTGATAGCATTATGGAATTCGAACTCGAATCCAGCAGTATGAATTTCGACAATCATCTCCCCACCTCTGCCTTTTTGGAAATGGACTACAAGTGTGATGTTGAAAACGCACAATTTTCCGTAGCCATGTTGATTGACAAATCCACGACATCGGTCACCACCTCAGAACCGCTGGTTATCGTCAACGCATCTACTGAATGGAAGAAGATTTATGTCAATCTCACACAGTCGATTGCCAGAAACCAAGTCAACGCCATTGATTACCGCGTCCAACTGTCAGGTGGGCGCGACGACAACAATCCTGTCCACTTCTATTTTGACAATATCAAAGTAATCTACCAATAAACGTAATGGCTAACAAGAAAATCGTCATCTTCCTATATCTGTTTTTTGACCTCCTCGCCGCCGTTATCACGTGGATTGTCTTTTTTACTTTTCGTAAATACCACGTTGACAACTCCGTCATTGACAATTTGCAAACCACTATTCTCAACGACTCCAAATTCTATATCGGCATAGCTGCTTGCGCCATTTATTGGATTTTTCTACACGCTTTCGCTGGTTGTTATAACAAAATCTACCATAAATCCCGTCTCAAAGAACTCGGTAACACATTGATAGTCACTTTTATAGGCGCATTGTTATTTTTCTTCGCCTTCATTTTGGACGATATCATCAACGACTACAACGACTACCTGTTATACTTTTTAGTGCTTTTGGGACTGCAGTTTTTCCTTACTTACATTCCGCGAGTTTGTATCACTACGGCGACCATCAATCAAATCCGAAGAGGGAAAATCAGCTTCAGCACACTGATTGTCGGCAGCGACGAAGTTGCATTACAGACCTACAAGGCGATTGTTGAACGCAACCCCAATGCGGGGAACCACGTCATCGGGTATATCAAGATGGAAGAATCTGATTCTGACGCACTTGCAAACGAACTTCCTTGCGTCGGGCTCATCAAAGATTTGGCAGCTATTGTTAAGGAACAGAATATCAAAGAGTTGGTTATCGCCATACAAAATGGGAAACGCAAACACATTGAATCCATCATTACGACAATCATGGATTTTGATGTCAACTTACAGATTATCCCCCAAATGCAAGACCTGCTTATGGGAACTGTGAAAGTATCTTCCGTCCTGTACGAGCCGCTCATTTCCATCACGCCCGACTATCTTCCCGAATGGCAGAAACACATGAAAAGATTCTTTGACATCTTCTTCTCCGTAGTGGCAATCATCCTACTATCCCCTGTCTATATTTTCTTGACCATTGGAGTAAAAGCATCATCCAAAGGGCCTGTCTTCTATAAGCAAGAGCGCATCGGACTTCATGGCAAGCCATTCAATATCATCAAGTTCCGCTCTATGATTCAGAATGCGGAGCAAAGTACGCCACAATTGTCCAGCACCAACGATCCGCGCATCACAAAATTCGGAAAGTTCATGCGCAAAACGCGTCTAGACGAAACTCCACAGTTCTTTAACGTCCTCTTCGGTGACATGTCGTTGGTCGGTCCGCGTCCCGAACGCCAATACTACATTGACCAGATAGTGGAGAAAGCGCCTTACTACAAACTTCTATACCGCATTCGTCCTGGCATCACCTCATGGGGAGAGGTCAAATTCGGTTATGCCGAAAATGTTGATGAAATGGTCACCCGACTGCGTTGGGACATACTCTATATTGAGAATATGTCGCTCCAACTCGACCTCAAAATATTGATTTACACTGTCTTAATTGTTTTAAAGCGTGCGGGGAAATAAGAAATCCGAACCTCTTACGCCACCCAGACTGCACGTCGCCATTCCCGCGATGGAGGAGTTTGAATGGTTACCCCGGACCTTGGAATGCCTTGCGCGCCAAGAGACGACATTCCAATACGAGGCTTACATCTGCGTTAACCAGCCCGAAACATGGTGGCAGAGTGAGGAACACCTTCACGTTTGTCGCGACAATGCCCAATTATTGCGATGGCTGAATGACTATCAGAAGCAGACAGCTTACCCCATTCACATTATTGATAAATCCTCCCAAGGGAAAGGATGGCTGGGCAAACAGCATGGCGTAGGTTGGGCTCGTAAAACGCTTTTCGAGCACATTTTAGGGACCGCCGACGCGCACGACCTCGTAGTCAGTATGGATGCTGATACGGAGTTCTCCGAGCGCTATTTAGCATCTGTCGCCGACAATATGGTTGCTCATCCGCAATGGGTGGCGTTATCGGTCCCCTATTATCATCGGCTGACAGGTGAAGCGACAGCCGACCGCGCGATTTTGCGATACGAGATCTACATGCGGAGTTATGCGCTCAACATGCTCGCCATCAACAGTCCTTATGCCTTCACGGCTATTGGGAGCGCTATTGTGGTACGCGCAGAGGCATTAGCAAAAATCGGTGGTATTACACCGATGAAGAGCGGTGAGGACTTCTACCTTTTGCAGAAGCTCCGCAAGATGGGCGAAGTTGGCACATGGAATGAGGAGTGCGTTCATCCTGCCGCCCGTTTCTCCGACCGCGTTATTTTCGGCACAGGTCCTGCCATGGCTCGTGGTGCCTCCGGCGACTGGGAAGGATACCCCATTTACGATTGGAGTTCCTTCGCCAAAATCGCAGAGACGTACCACCGAATCGACCAACTATACACAGAAGACGTTGACAATGACTTCATCCAGTTTCTCAAAGAGCAGTTCAAAACCGACGACCTTTGGGGGCCTTTACGTGCCAACGTCACCAATGTAGAACAATTCCGACGTCGTTTCCACGAAAAAGCCGACGGTTTAAGAATATTGCAATTCTTACGGCAGGAACACCTGCGGGAAAGCACACCTCACCACATAATCAATGTTGACAACACTGACCAAACTCAAATCGACTCAACCAAACAACTATTTAAAACCGAAGAATCCGGTGCATTTCCCGCGTGTTCCGCTTTTGCATTAGACAATATGTCCATAGAAGAACTCAAATCATGGCGCGACCTACTATTCCGAAAAGAGATGGAAGTCCGCCGGCAAAAAATGGACTCAGAACTTTAGAAGGGGAAGTCATCCCCAGGAACTGGTGCGGCCGTATCGGTAAAACTCACCGGCTCAGCTTGTTCCTCCTTGTGTTCTGTCGGCTTGCCATCGTTCTTCGAGCCCAACATCGTAATCGAGGTTGCCTCAATTTCGGTAAAATATTTCTTCACACCGTTTTCCTCCCACATACGAGTACGCAAACGACCTTCCACGTACAACAATTTTCCTTTCGTAAAATACTTCTCCGCGATATCGGCCAGCAGGCGCCAACAAACCACATTGTGCCACTCGGTCACTTCTCGACGATTTCCGTCTTTATCCTTATATACTTCAGAGGTTGCCAGCGTAAAGGAGACCTTCTTGCCACCATTTTCAAATACGCGCGTTTCAGGATCTTTGCCCAAACGTCCAATTAAGATAACTTTGTTTACTCCAGACATAACATATTAGTTTAGGTTAGTAATAATAACGCTGCAAATATACTGTCGCACGCCTCTGATTTTTGTTATTTGTTGAAAACTTTTTTATTTCATTTAACTACTTCTGATTCTGCGGTTTATAACCGGATTTTTTTAACAGCTCTTTCGAATCCGTCATCTTCATCATATCTTGTAAGGAGACATCCGGATTATTCTCCATAAAACTACCTACAATCTTCCAACCGATGAATGCGCCCATACGCCCCGGAGAACCTTTGAACGGCTTCGTCTCCGGAGAAATTCCGACCAGATGCTGCGCTACTGCCGCATCTTTTGAATAGACCAAATCGTTCTCTATCAAATAATTCCACACATCTCCATGATGCTGTTCCGCCCATTCCACCTCTTCCGTCTTATAGGCGAAAACATCCTCCGACGAACGTTCCGGGAATAACATCTCAGTGAAATACAACACTTTGCCTGCCATCACCATATTATCCAACAACGTAATCGGCTCTTTGTTCGGCAATTGTTCCCAGATTAACACATTGCGGAAGCAATCAATCGCTAAAAACTTCTTATCGCATTGATAACGAATATATTGCGGCAAGGCTCCATAGAACTTGTTATCCTTTCCTAAATACCAGTCCAAGTGCAAAATCAACGTCATTTGCCCATTGATTTCATGACCTTCGACCAATTTCGTAGAAGATTCCGGATCGATACCGCCGACGACAGTGTAAAATTTCGGCACCTGGGCCTCTGGGAAATAGTATTTATAATAAGTCAGTGCATTCTTGATTTCTTCATGCACATCGCTCATATCGCCGAACTTACGATTAACATATTGGAACAACTCCTTGAAATAGGGATCCCGCAAGAAATTACGATATTGATAAATCGCTTCCGGATAATGCCATGCCGTTGAATCCACAAAAATGCCATGGTATTTTTTGCCCAGTAGGCGGATGGCTTCCTGTAAATGATTGGTATCCAGATGCTGAACCTCTTTATCAAAACGGACGAAATCGAAATCAATTGTACTCGCAATCTCTTCCAATTTGTTTTTTTCCTTGCGCTGTTCGGCCACAAACTTTCGCTGATTCAGTCCCTCATGTTCCGTTTTTCTAAAAAAGAGGAAATAGAGCAACAAAAAAATGCCAACGGCCGCAACGACGGCGGCGGAAATGATAAGAATACGTTTTTTATTCATGGTTACCTCCACTCAAAAGTTTTAACCATGCGCATAGCATCATCGCGAATATAGTCGATGACTGGTTGCACAGAGTCGTTATTGGGCGTAAAATGGAAATAGAGCGTAGCGCGCACAAAATTATGCTGCTGGTCGGTCATCCAATAGTGGAACGGACAAGCGACATCTTTTCCGGAAATATCATAGAACAAGCCACTTACATCAGCCTTGGCGCCCAATTCACGAAAATCGTGCGTCACCACGCCGGAGGCCTTTTGGTAATGGAACTCCACAAAATCCTTGTCGGCCAACATCAACTGTGTCAGTCCGTTGCTATCGGCTGCCGTTTTGTACAACATCTCGATCGTGGCATTCTGCTTCGGATAATGCACCAAAACCCAAGTGGCCGTATCGGATTTTCTATCCACCGTGCACTCCGCGCATTTTGCATAATCAAAAGTGAACGGCAATGCGGTTGTATCAAACTTATTATACTGATGGTTAGGAAGTTCTATTCTAAAATAGCCCGATGGTTTGGGTTGGGCGGCATCATCCTTCGACGAACATGCAGCAAACATCACCAGCAGCAAACCCAATGTGAACAATTTTATTTTCATGGTAAAAATTTCATTAAATAACGAGAAATAGAAACTAATATTTTGCTATTCCACATCGGTGACTTCAATCGTCATTGCCAGACTGACCTTCCCTCGAATGCGCTGACCGTCACCGGCAACGCCATACGCCAAAAACGACGGGATGACGACGTGCGCCTTGCCGCCTTTTCGGAGCGACTTCACGGCTTCGTGCAGTCCGGTGATTTCGTTTGACTTATCCACCTTAAAACTCTTGGGACCCAGCTCTTTAGAAGTATAGACGGTATCCCCGGTCAACAAGCAGGTGACATATTCCAAGGTGACCAAATCTTCGGATTTAATCAGCTCGCCACTTCCCTCTTTCAGCACTTCCATACGCAGTCCGTTGCCGCGGCGTTCGGTTTTCCAGCCATAACGCTGCGTGAAGAAATCGATGTCCTCATCTTCGCGCGACGCGTTCACACTGTTCCAATCAATTGCCGCCTGTTCATCGCTCGACTGGTGTGATTTTTTCTCAAATTCCTCATACTGAGAAGCATTCGTACCTTCCGACGTTTCGTGATTGCATCCGAAGAAACATGCGCAAAGCAGCAGTCCGACCAAGCCAATCTTTTTCACTATTCGAAATTTTTGGGATTTAAGACATCAACATACTCCTTCATCACCTCCTCAAAATATTTGAGCGTGTTTTCCAAAGTATCATAACAGGAAGCCGCCGAGGCATTTTTATGTCCACCGCCATTGAAGTGCTTGCGTGCGAACAAGTTAACATCGAAATTGCCTTTGGAGCGGAACGAAACGCGAATACGATCTTCTCTTTCCGTGAAGAAGGCGGTAAACTGAATACCTTTCAGAGAAAGTCCGTAATTGACAAAGCCCTCCGTATCGCCAACCACATACTTATTTTCCTTTAAGTCATTCAATGTCACATACATATATGTAGTAGAAATCGGGCGCATCACCTTCAAACGTTGCGACAGGCACAAACCGAGCAGTTTCAATCGGCTTTCGTTATAGTTGTCATAAACCTTGCGATGGATAGCCTCGCCATCAATTCCTTTACGCATCAACTCACCCATAATGAGATAAGTTTTGGGATTGTTGCACATATAACTGAGCGACCCCGTATCGGTAATCATACCCACGTAGATGCAAGTGGCCACATCGGCTGAGAGTTTCTCTTTCGAGCCGGCGATTTTTACCAAAAACTGATAAACCAACTCGCAAGTAGATGTGGTATTTGTGGTGGAAAACATCACATTACAATCAAAAACGGGCGACAAATGATGGTCTATCAGCACCTTAAATGCCTGACATTTGTCAATGGATTCTTGTAAAGCCGCACCGCTTCTGTGAGAGGCATTCATATCCACAACAAACAGAATGTCAGCTTCTTTCAATGCTTTTTCGGCAGTACGCATGGCACGTTCGGCAATGATGGCGTTCTCCATTCCGGGCATCCAACGCAGAAATTCAGACACCGGATTCGGCAACACGACCTTCACCTCATAACCTTCTTGTGAAAAATACTGATAAAGTGCTAATGATGATCCAACTGCGTCACCATCAGGATTGAAATGCGAAATAACCGCAATTTTACGCGCTGTCTTTAGTTTCTCTTGTACCTGCGCGATTTTCGAGGATGTAAACAGATTCATTTCCCAAAAAATAAGTTGCAAAAATACATGATTTTCATGGGTTATTCCTTTTTAAACGGAAAAAATTGTGATTTATTGAAAATGTATTATTTTTGCATTTCTAAAAAAAACTTAAAATGAAAAAGGCAACCTTACTGTTTTTAGCTTTATTAGTATGCGCAACATATTCTGTAAATGCATACGAATCAGACAGTTTAAGCATCACTTCACCCTTAAAGGACAGTACCAAAGTTAAAAAGGCGAAAGACCCCGACCGTAAGCGTACGGGGTGGACTTTTGGCATTTTGCCCAGTGTTTCTTACGATGCCGACCTCGGATTTCAATACGGAGCCCTTTCCAACATCTATTATTTTGGCGATGGCAGCACCTATCCGGAATACCTGCATTCCATTTACGTGGAAGCATCCTACACCACGCGTCGCTATGGCACTTTCCGCCTCTCGTACGACTCCAAGTTCGCCATCCCCAACCACCGCCTGACCATCGACCTGGCCTATCTGCCGGACGCCATGTGCGACTTTTACGGATATAATGGCTTTCAGTCCGTTTTTAACAATAATTGGCGCGATTCAAAACATTTTAGCGCTGAAGAAGGCTACAAAAGCCGTGCCTTCTACAAATTCAAACGCGACCTGTTCCGCGCTGCCGCCGACATCAGCGGTAACATCGGCGGCAACTGGTATTGGAACGGCGGCGTTGGCTTCCTCGGCTACTTCATCAATTCCGTGGATTTGGAAATGATGAACAAAGGCAAAAAGCCGGAACGCCAACTGCCTGACATTGACGGACTTTACGAAAAATACATCCAGTGGAATCTAATCAAGGCCAACGAAAAGAATGGCGGGCTGCATCCATACGTTCGTGGTGGCATCACCTACGACAGCCGTGACCGTCAGACCAACCCGACGCACGGCATCTACGCCGACGCCTTCCTCACCTACTCCGCCGGTTTCAACACCAAAAAATTCGGCGACCATCGCGAATACAACAACCTCCGCTTCAACTTCAACTTCCGTCATTATGTACCGATTTACAAAGACTATATCTCCTTCGCCTATCGTCTTGCAGCCCAACTGACGGTCGCTGGCAATAGTCCTTTTTATATGAACAACTATTGGAATACGCTTTATATCCAACGTGTTCTTTATGAAGGAGTTGGTGGCTGTAATACTGTACGCGGGATGCTGCGCAACCGCGCTTTGGCCAACGGTTTCGCCTTCGCCAACTTCGAATTTCGCTTCAAAGTATGCAAATTCCACGTCAAAAAAGAGAACTTCTACATCGGTTTGAACCCGTTCTTGGATGCCGGCATGATTCTTCAGCCTTACGATATCGACGAAAGCACCTTGCGTAACACGATTGCCGAAAACGACCCGGATTTCAACACCGACGAACTGTCCGACTATTTCAACTTCGACCGCAAATCCATCTACCGTCCGCACTTCTCCGCCGGTATCGGTTTGAAAGCCGCCATGAACGACAACTTCGTGCTTTCCGTTGACTGGGCGATGCCGTTCAACAAACAGGACAATGCCGGCTGGGCCAATTTCTACGTAAAAATCGGTTACATGTTCTAAGAGATAAATAGGGAACAGGGATGGTTGCACACAGACCCTACAGTCCTACAGAAAATGATTGCGAAAAAAGACATTATAAATTATAGTATATGAATGTTGCACTATTAACGATTGGATATTTTGTATTTCCGGTCATTATTATATTATTGTTTAATAAATACAAATGGGCGAAAAGTGTTGGAACGGTGATTTTGGCGTATGCCGCCGGCATCATTCCCGCTCTCTTCGGGCTGACGCAATTTCCTGAAGGCACGGCTGGGCTGGCCATTCAGAAAAACATCATGAGTATTGCGGTGCCGATTGCCATCCCGCTGATGCTTTTCAACTGTAATTTTAAGTTGTGGACCAAATCGCTGCCTAAGACGGCGGCGGCGCTCGGCGGCGGCATCTTGGCCGTACTCGTCGCCGTAGTCAGCGGTTTTTTCATTTTCCGCAACACCGGCGTGGATGACATCGCCAACGTATCAGCCATGATGACAGGCATCTACACTGGCGGGACAATGAATTTCAACGCATTGGCCTCCGCACTTGAAGTTGATCCCACCACCATCGCGACAGTATTGGCTTTCGAAATGATTGTCACCTTCCCGATCATCATGTTCATCGTGGGCGGTGGTTACAAATTCTTCCGCAAAATACTGCCCTTCCAAGATGAAGCCACCGTTGTCGCAGACAGCGACGGCAAGGACCTGGAACACGGCATTGAGCAATATTCCGGCATGTTGCGTGTACGCACCTTCTTCCGTTCACTCATCGGTTTGGGCATTTCCATCGGCTTCCTCGGTATCGGCGCCGGCCTCTCCCTGCTCTTCACCGGCACACTCAACGAACTGATCATCATCCTGACCATCACCACATTATCAATCATCGCATCCTTTTCCAAATTCATCCGCGAGATTCCCAAGACCTTTGAATTAGGCATGTTCTTCATCCTGATTTTCAGCGTCGTCGTGGCCTCCCAATTCGATCCTTATCATTTGAACAAAAGTTCACTCATTGTCGGAGGCTTCCTACTCTTCATCGTCCTCGTGGCTTCGCTGTTGCACTTGCTACTCTGCCGCATTTTCAAAGTCAGCGGCGACCTGTTCAGCGTGGCACTTGTGGCACTGCTCTGTTCCCCGCCGTTCGTACCGCCGGTTGTCGGCGCCATGGGGAACAAGAAAGTGCTCATCAGCGGTATCGTCATCGGCCTCATTGGCTACGCCATCGGCACCTACCTCGGTGTCGCTCTCGCCTGGGCCCTCGGCGGAATCTAAAATAAGATTACGGGATATTGATTGTGAACAGCGCTTCACTTCTTCCTGACGAAGAGGTGAAGCGCTGTCAACGTTTTAAACTAATATTCCGGCTTTCAGCTTGCGAATCGCCACGTCGCCAATATCATTGATAACGATGATGTTGCATGCGCCATCGCTGTTTTTTTTGTCTTGCGCGATGGCTTCCAGCATCTGCTGGCGCGGAATGTCCGCAGGAATCTCCGTGGGAAGGCCGCAGGCAGAAAGCGCACGACTAATGCGTTCTACGACAGCAGGATTGCCATTTCTGGCCGCACAAACCAAACCGATAGCGACTGCCTGCCCGTGCGAAAGTGTCGAACAATGCTCAATCGCATGCGCAAAGGTGTGCCCGAGATTTAAGATGCGGCGCTTGTCGGTCTCAAATTCATCTTCAGCCACAATCAACTGCTTTACCTTTATCGCTTCTTGAATATAAAATTCCAGCTTTACCAAATTTTCTGGCAACGCAAAAATCGTTTTTTCGTCATTTTCTGCAAAAAAACGGCCGCATTCATCAAAATTTTCGCCCGAAATGATGAAGGCCTTGAACATTTCGGATAATCCTTCGTAAAATTCGCTGTGCGAGAGCGTTTGCAGAAATTCGGGACATATCAAAGTGAACTCGGGTTGACGGATGGTGCCAACCATATTCTTGAAATGCTGTACGTTCACCCCGTTTTTCCCACCGATGGCAGCATCAATCATCGCCAGCAAAGTAGTAGGAACGAATCCGAAATCAACGCCCCGCTTGTAGATGGCGGCAACAAATCCGCAGATGTCGGTGGTGATGCCCCCGCCGACGCCTAACAGAAAAACATCGCGATCGGCCTTCATCGTCATCAGCTGTCCGACGATGCTTTCTGCCGTTTCCAACGTCTTGTTCTGCTCGCTCGCCTCTATCGTAATCTTTTCAAACGGAAACAGTTGGCCATAAAGTCGTTCTACCTTTAAGTCAATAATGACGATGACGCGTTTTTGATCAATTCGGCGCTGCAATTCCTCTTGTATTTCCGTTATCTTTATCATTATCAATAAAATATGAATTTATGGCACTATTATTTTGTCAACTCGTTTTTTACCACTTTGGCTTTCGCCGGACCGATTACCGCGGCGATTTCCTCCTCGGTGGCTTCAGAAATGCGCTTTACGCTCTTGAATTTTTGCAACAACTTGGTTTTCAGTACCGCACCGATTCCTGGGATATTGTCTAACTGCGATTCAATGCTCTTTTTCGCGCGGCGCTTTCGGTGATGCGCGATGCCGAAGTCGTGTACCGCGTCGCGAATGCGTTGTAAAAGCAGCTGTGCCTCCGACTTTTTATCGATATAGAGCGGAAGGTCATCTCCGATACGGTAGATGTCCTCCAATCGTTCGGCAATGCCGATGAGGTAAATCTTGTCGGCGAGACCGAGGGCCTGCAAGCTGCGGTATGCGGCGTTCAGCTGTCCTTTGCCGCCATCAATGACGATAAGGTCAGGAAGTGGTTTTTCTTCAGCCAACAGTCTTGAATATCTGCGTGTTACAACCTCCTCCATGGTGGCAAAATCGTCTGCGCCGACCACGGTTTTCACCAAGAAATGACGATATTCGCTTTTCGCCGGCTTGCCGTTTTTGAAGCAGACCATCGCCGAAACGGGTTCGCAGCCCTGCGTGTTGGAGTTGTCGAAACACTCGATGTGGTTGGGCAGCCGGTCCATCTGGAGGTCTTTCTGGAGTTGCGCTAACACTCGCTGGCTTCGACGATTGGGATCCACCAAGTCGCGCCGACGGTTTTTCTCCGTCATAAATGTGAACGCATTCTTCAACGACAAATCCAGCAGCTTCTTTTTGTCGCCACGTTGCGGAACGACAAATTCAATGCCGTCGATTTGCGTTTCCGGTTTGAAGGGCAGAAGGACCGTCGGACAAAATTCCCCAAACCGCTCGCGCATTTCCACCATCCCCAGGAAGAGCAATTCCTCTTTCGTCTTATCCAACTTATGCGCGATTTCCAATGTATATGCTTGTATGACAGCGCCTTCCATTACACGCATAAAATTCACGTAGGCACTTTGTTCATCCTCTACGATGGTGAAAATGTCCAGTTTGGTGATTTCCGGATTCACCACCACCGACTTACCATGGAACTGGGTCAGGATGTCGAGTTTGTTCTTTATTTCTTGAGCTTTTTCAAACTCCCACTTCTCCGCAGCCGCATTCATTTCATCGTGCAACTGGTTGATAATCATCTTGCTATTTCCTTTGAGGATTTCAACAATTTTTTTGATGTTGTCTTGGTACTCCTCTTTTGAGATGAGCCCAGCGCACGGCCCGGTGCATTTTCCTAACTGATATTGCAGGCAGGGGCGGTCGCTTTTGTGCAGAATCTTGCAAGTGCGCACGGGGAATATTTCAAGCACGGTGCGGAACAACGTGTTCATATATTTCACGGAGGCGTAGGGCCCGAAAATGTCTTGATGGGCATAATCGGGAGAGCGGGTGACGAACACCTTGGGGTAGTCTTCTTTGGTGACGGCCAACCACGGATAGGTTTTGTCATCCTTTAATAAAATATTGTACTTTGGTTTGTACTCTTTTATCAGCGTATTTTCCAACAAAAGAGCTTCCCACTCGGTATCCACGATGGTGGTTTGGATGTCGCGGATTTTGGTGACGAGCATCCGGACTTTTGGGGAATCGTGGTTTTTGTTGAAATAGGAAGATACGCGACGCTTGAGGTTTTTGGCCTTACCGACATAAATCACCTTCCCGTTTTCATCAAGGTAACGATAAACGCCGGGTTTGGTGGAAAGTGCGGAAAGGATGAGTTGGATTTTACTTTTGGTCTGCGGATCCATTGTCTTGAGATTTCATTGCCGCCTGCGCTTCATCTTTCAGTTTCTGGACGCGAGCGTTCTCTTTTTTCATAATGAGAACTTCACAAATCGAAAACAGAAAATATATGATAATGAACGCGATGGCAAATGGCCAGCGGTCGGCCTTGTTGGCAAAGAAATAGATGAGAAGGAAAAGCAGACACGACATAAACTTGATTCCGCGCGAAAGGATGTAGCCCGAGACGAACTTCTTGGAGTCGCGTTGCGACTGGTCGCGCAGGACGATGTACAAGGTGAAAAGGGTGATAAAGAAGAAAAAGAGCACAATGTAGGGCATAGCCGGCGTGGCAGTTCCAAGCGGCAAAACAGCCTGCATGATAACGGTCAGCACAGTGACGACGATGGAAAAGACCAGAAGCTGGATGACGTATTTCGGAACTTTATAATTGATTCGTTTCATCGTTTTTATCACTCTTTTTCTTTGTTAACTTATTTATCATCA
Source organism: Bacteroidales bacterium (assembly GCA_024400775.1). Lineage (GTDB taxonomy): Bacteria > Bacteroidota > Bacteroidia > Bacteroidales > WCHB1-69 > UBA1756. The sequence goes on from JAKSMF010000010.1 coordinate 18,171, forward strand.
CATACATAGCGAGAGCAATGGAAGCCAGCGCGCAGACAACAGTAAAAACGGGCGAAAGTTCGAGCCACTGGTCTAACTTAACACCTCCATACGTGCCGAGGGCGATGATGGCTCCCATTTGGAAGGCCATGCCGGAGTATGCAGCTCCGGCATCCCATGTTTTTTTATTCCTCATTAATTAGCTTTTGCAGGCTGCTGGGGCTGCTGAGGCTGGGGCATAGCACCACCTCTGTTGTTCTGGATCTTGCAGTTGCCAACGAAAGTAGCACCCGGTTCGATAGCCAGCTTGCAGGAAGCGATGTCACCAGCGAGAACGGCAGTAGCACGCAAAGAAATAATGTCGGCTGCGGTGATATTGGCTTTTACTTTGCCTTCAATATCGATGCTGTCACAATTGATGTCGCCTTCGACTACACCGGTTTGACCAATGATGATTTTCGACTTGCAGTTGATGTTACCTTTGATGGTACCGTCAATGCGGCAGTCTGAGTTAGCTTCAATGTTACCAACGAGGCTGGTTCCGGCGGCGATGGTGTTTAATCTTGTGCCAGTGGGCATTGCACCTGTCATTTCTTCGGGTCTTGTCATCATCCTTTGTCTTTTATTGATTTCAATACTTCTTACTGAAAAATTCTTCGTATAAATTGCGTTTGTCTTTTTCCTTATAATAAGTGCTATAATTCGTGGCACTCATCACATACGGAATAATGTTTTTCGCCATCACATCCGCTTTGAATTTGTCATTGCGTAAAACGGCGTTGTAATAATCCATCGCGGCATCCGCATTACGGAATCTGGAAACCGTGACTATCTGTTCGTCTTGGTTGATGTAGAAGCTGTTGATGGTGAATTTTTGCAGGCTATAGAACTCCTTGTTAAAGTCGGAAAGTGTGACTTTAAAGTCCATCACCTTGATTTTATGTACGTTGATAATAAGTGTAACATAGTGCCATTCGTCGGGTGCGTACGAGAAAGGAGAATTTTCGTCTTTAACGGAAGTGTGTGCGGTCTCGGTTTGGGGCTGAGGTGTCGCCACAGGTACCGGATCCAGGTCGGCCAACAGGATGCGTGCCAGTTCTGCCACGCCCTGATCGCCATAGTCAGCAAGCACGCCCTGCAAAGCGGCACGATAGTTGTCCTTGCTTTGCGTTTGTCCGATGGAAACGGCACGCAGGTATGCGTATTGCGAACGTAAAGTCTTGTCTGAACAATTCGGGATGGCCTCGTCGGCGGCGGCAATCACCTTCTTCCACTGTTTATTCGAGTAATCCTGATAAACCGTTTCATACTTCGTCTCCATCTCTTTGAGCTTCTCGGCAACCTTCTTGTAATAGTCGGGTTCACGGATGAGGCGTGCGATGTCGGTATCGGGATATTTGGTAAGAATGATGTTTTTCGGTTGTTCGGCTTTGCCGTTGTTCATCTTGGAGTAATTAAGATAGAGGAGGTAAAGTACGCCTGGGGAAAGGTTGTGTTCGGGAAAACGCGCATAGAATTTCTCCAGCGTTTCGCAACCGCGTTTTTGGTCATTCAACAAATCCAGATAGATGATAGAGGCCTGATAAAGAGCTTCGGCAATCATCGCGTTGGAGGTATCCATCGCGCCTGGAGTAAGCGGAAGGTCTTGCGTATAATAAAGTTCTTTCTCCGGGTCGGTTTCGCGTTTTTGTACCGGATTGCCGTTTTCATCATATTCCGTCGTATCTTTGGCAGCATCCGGATTGTTCATGTTGGCGAGATCGTCGAACGACAACTGCTGTTTGTTGCTGATACGCCAGTTGTCTTCCAACTTACGGTTGCCCCACTTGCGCAAGAATTCGGTCTTACCCGCCGACATCAACGTGGAGTTGTAGAAATACCATTTACCGGAACTTCCGCTGTTATGCAGCTGCTTGTATTTGGTGTAGCCAAGCGCGCGCTGCATTGCCAACTCCTTGTCGCGGTCCTCTTTCTCTTTGCGCGCTCTCTCCTGTTTGTACGCCGCAATCTTGTTCTTCACCCAACGGTCACGCTCCGACTGGCTCATTTTAGCGATGCGCTGCAAACTGTCTTGAACGACAACCAGTTGCAGGTTCTGCACCAACTCGGTCAGCACCTCCGATTTGCGTTTGATTTCGGCATAGTTGGGATAGGTCTTCGGCATCGTCGTGGTGGCCGTGTCGTAATAGGCCTGGGCTTGCGGATACTGCTCTTTGTCGAAATAAAGGTCGGCCAGACGCAATGATGAATGGGTGCGCTGGAAGTCGTTGTTTTGGTAAGCCGCAACCGACTTCGCTAAATTATTCATTTGGCTGGTGGTGTCTTCGTCAATGCGGTCGATTTCCGACAAGGCAAAGTAAATCTGATCGTAATAATCCTTGTTTTTCTCCTCCGCCAGCATCTTGTTCAACTCTTTGATGATTTGGGCGCGCTTGGCGGGACTGCCGTCGTAGTTGGTGGCCAAATGCATACGAGCATTGAACTCCATTTCGTAGTCGGGACTATGTTTTGCCACCCAAAGGAAATATTCGTGTGCGCTTGCCGGCTGTTCTTCAAGTTCGTATAACTGTCCCAAAATGAAGTACATACGAGTTTTGAAAAGCTTCGACGGTTTGTTTTTCAGCACATCATTGATGTAGTCGATGGCCACTTCGCGGTCGCCGGTCGGAGAGGTAAGCTCAAGTTCCGCACCCGCTGCAGCGTAGGCCAAATTCAACTTCTTGTTCTTTTTCGGCTGAACGAAATATTTTGCTTCGTTGATAATGTCTTCTGCCTGACTATAATAGCCCTGTCGTACAGCACAACGGGCATTCCAAATCATGGCTTCCTCCACGCAGTTGCCGTCTTTGTGCGTCGTAATGATGTAATTAAAAATACGTTGCGCCTGCGTGTAGTCCTGTTTGTAGAAATAGGCCTTGCCCATCATCAAATAGGCATCGTCAATATGTTTGACGTACTCCTTGCCCTTGAAAAACATAGAGTGCTTGTAAATACACTTCGAACCTTTTTCAATGACGCGGTCCATCGCGGGATAGATGGAGGAAAGATTCTCTTTGGCGGGATAATTGTAAATGGGAAGCGTAGTGATGTAGTTGTCTTGGCAGAGTTTGGCGTGGTCGGCTTCGCCAGTCTTGAGGGCTTCTTTCCCATTAAAATTCACGTTGAAGCGCGACGTCATGTTGTGATACCCGCGGTTCAAAGGCGTATTTTTGCGCGTAGAGCAGCCCAACATGAAAAGCGCTGCCATAAGAATGACACCGACACTCGTGAATAATATATGTATTCTATTGTGTTTCAACTATTTAAATATTTTAGTAAAATAGACCGCAAAAATAACGCTTTTTATTTAATAATATTTTATTGTTGATAACTTTTTGTTGAATCATCGGAAGTTTCCGCCGAATGCGGCTTTTCAGCATTTTTGACTTCATTTTCCCAGTTCTCGTACCGCTGAATGATTTTGGTGACGAGGTGATGTCGGACCACATCGGAATTATCGAGATGGATAAACTCTATTCCCTTGATGCCCTTGAGAATACGACCAGCCTGAATAAGGCCGGAGTGCTGGTGGCGCGGTAAATCGACCTGCGTAATGTCACCAGTGATGAAGAACTTGGCGTTTTTGCCCATGCGGGTCAAAAACATCTTGAGCTGGCTTTCGGTCGCATTTTGGGCTTCGTCGAGAATGACGTAGGCATTATCGAGCGTGCGACCGCGCATAAAGGCCAATGGCGCGATTTCGATGGTCTTATCTTCCAGATAGGCAACGAGTTTCGCCATGGGCATCATGTCGCGCAACGCATCATACAACGGCTGGAGGTACGGATCGAGTTTGTCGCGCATGTCGCCCGGCAGGAAGCCGAGATTTTCTCCCGCCTCGACGGCAGGTCGGGTAAGGATGATACGCTTGATCTGCTTGTTCTTCAAAGCACGCACCGCTAATGCCACCGAAGTGTAGGTCTTGCCTGTTCCCGCAGGACCGATAGCAAAGACCATGTCGTTCTGCTCCAGACTTTTAACCAACTTTTTCTGATTGGGTGTCAGCGCCTTGATGACTTTTCCTTCGCGCCCATGCAGAATGACGTCGCTGCCGGTCTGCTCCTTATCCAAAAGGAAAAAGTGTTCGTCTTCGTTTGCGGTGATGTTGAGGATGTCGGTCTCCGTCAGGCGCTCAAAATGATCGTAAAAGGCGGTCAGCAACTCGAAGCGGCTTTCGAAGGTGGCGACCTCTTCATCGGTACCGTTGACTTTCAGTTCGTTACCGCGAGCAGTAAGTTTCAGCGTCGGGTAGATGTTTCGCAATAGGTCGATGTTGCGATTGTTTTTTCCGTAGATGCCGACGGCCAGATGCGGTTCTACCACAATGATTTTTTCCATGTGCTATTTTTCTTGTTCGATAAAGCCCTGGGCTTTCAGTTCGATTTGTTTGTTGTCGTTGGAGATGAGGTTACGACCGCCGTTTTTCTCACCGATGTAGCCGATGACGGCGATTTCGTGTTCGGTTTTCACCTTTTCGTAATCCTCTTGGCGGATGGTGAAGAGCAGTTCGTAGTCTTCGCCGCCGTTGAGGGCGACAGTGGTGGCGACGATTTTCAGCTTGCGCAGGGTGTCGAAGGTGAGCTGTGCGAGCGGGATTTTGCCTTCATAAATGGTGCAGCCGAGGGTGTCGGGCATGCAGAGATGGAATAGGGATGTGGCAATGCCTTCGCTGACGGCAGTCATGGCGGTAGGCACGACGTCGAGTTCGCGCAACTTCTGGATGATTTCGATGCGCGGCTCCGGTTTCAGCTGTCTTTCAAGCAGATACTCGTAACCTTCAAAGTCGGGGTCGCTGTTATGGGTGGTTTCAAAAATCTGTTTTTCACGCTGCAACAGGAGCAGGCCCGTATAGGCGGCGCCGAAATCGCCGGTGGCGCAGATGAGTTCGTTCTCCTTGGCCCCGCTGCGGCGCACCAAACGTTCCTTTTCCACTTCGCCGACAGCCGTCATGCTAACCGACATACCGGCGACAGAGGAGGTGATGTCCATAGCGGAAATATCAACCTTATAATAATGACAACAGGCGCGCACGCCGGTCATGAATTCCTCCAACGCTTCAATGGAGAAACGATTGGACACAGCCAGACAAAGCGACAGCTGCTTTGGCAGCGCGTTCATGGCCAAAATATCAGTCAGTACAATCGTTACACACTTGAATCCCAGATGTTTAAGTGGGAAATACGTAAGATCGAAATGCACGTTTTCAACAAATAGTTTGTTGGCGGTGACCGTGAGTTTGTCGCCGAATTGCGATACGGCAGCATCATCACCGACACCCACGACGGTGCTTTCATTTTCAATTTTTATCTGGTCCAGCAAGTGGTGAATCAGGTTGTACTTGCCGAGTTGTGAAATCTCATTTCTGACGTTTTCTTCTTCCATTGTCAACATTATTTTTAAGCGTGCAAAAATACATAAAAAAACAACGGCGATATCACATCGCCGTTGATAACCATTAACCTTTAATGATACGTAAAGGATCTCTCCTTTTGTTGTTCAAATGTCTCTTACGGAGATGTTTTTCAAAAGTTACAAAATTTTGAAAAAAATTTTTTACGTATCATAATTAAATACGCAAAAAAAGGGAAAATGTTGCCTAAAGTTTTGAAAATCGGAAGGTTATTTTTTCTTTAAACAATATAGTGAAAGGGTTTGGTCAAACCAAAAAAAAATTGTAATTTAGCGGCCGTTTAATGCGAAATAAAAAAATATTGATAATCAACCTATTAAAAAACTTAAAACTCAAAAATTATGGCATTTAAAGGAGCTTTAGTCATTGACACGGAGAAGTGCAAGGGTTGTGGCGTGTGCCTCACCGGATGTCCGAACCAGTGCATCGCACTTTCCAAACATGTAAATGCAAAGGGTTACAACTACCTTGAAATGGTAAACGAAGACAAATGTGTTGGCTGTGCCAGCTGCGCAGTAATTTGTCCTGACGGTGTTATCGAAGTTTACCGTGCAAAGGAATAATCCTTCTATTTTATCAGAATTAAAAACAACAATTAACAACTAAACATTTTTAAAATGGCAAAAGAATTAAAATTAATGAAGGGTAATCAAGCCATCGCAGAAGCGGCGATTCGCTGCGGCTGCGACGGATACTTCGGATATCCTATCACTCCTCAGAGTGAGGTTCTCGAGCACCTGATGGCCGAAAGACCGTACCTGACCACCGGTATGGTTGTGCTTCAGGCAGAAAGTGAGCTGGCTTCCATCAACATGGTTTATGCCGGTGCATCCTGCGGTAAACGCGTTATGACCTCTTCTTCATCACCGGGTTTCTCTTTGATGCAGGAAGGCCTTTCTTATATCGCTGGCGCTGAACTGCCCGCATTGTGTGTTAACGTCGTTCGTGGCGGCCCAGGCCTCGGTACCATCCAGCCCTCTCAGTCCGACTACTTCCAGACCACCAAGGGCGGCGGTCACGGTGACTACAGACTGATCACCCTCGCTCCCGCTTCCGTACAGGAAATGTACGACTTCGTGGAACTCGGTTTCGACCTCGCTTTCAAATACAGAAACCCCGTCGCCATCCTCTCTGATGGTGTTATCGGTCAGGTAATGGAAAAAGTCATGGTTGACGACTACAAACCGCGTTGGACCAACGAATACATTGAAAAGAACTGTCCGTGGGCTGCCACCGGCCATCGTTCCACCGGCAAGCACAGAATCGTGACTTCCCTCGAACTTGAAGCCCTCAAGCAGGAAGCCATCAACGACAGAATCCAGGAAAAATATAGAAGATGCGAAGCTGAAGATGCTCGTTACGAAGCTATTCAGTGCGACGATGCCGAATACCTCATCGTAGCTTACGGTTCAGCAGCACGTATCGCCATGAAGACCATTGAACTGGCTCGCGCCGAAGGCATCAAGGTGGGTATCGTTCGCCCGATTACTTTGTGGCCCTTCCCGACCAAAGCCGTTGCCGAAATCGGTGGCCGCATGAAGAAAATCCTCAGCGTCGAAATGAACGCCGGTCAGATGATCGACGACGTGAAACTCGCTGTCGGTTGCAAGGTTCCGGTTGAACATTTCGGTCGCTACGGTGGTGTCATCCCGACCCCGATCGAAGTTCTGGATGCTTTGAAAAAAATGGTTAAATAATTTAATGTATTTGAAATTATGACAAGAGAAGATATCATCAAACCCGAAAACTTAGTGTACAGACGTACGCCGGTTCTCACCGACAACGTAATGCACTATTGCCCCGGTTGCGGTCACGGCGTTGTTCACAGAATCATCGCCGAAGTAATCGAAGAAATGGGCATCCAGGACAACGTCATCGGTATTTCTCCCGTTGGTTGCTCCGTATTGGCTTACAACTATTTCGACGTCGACTTCGTAGAAGCCGCCCACGGTCGTGCTCCGGCGTGCGCTTCCGCAATCAAACGTCTCCGCCCCGAAACCTTCGTGTTCTCCTATCAGGGCGACGGTGACTTGGCTTCTATCGGTGCAGCAGAAGTAATGCACGCTTGCAACCGTGGCGAAAACATCACCATGATCTTCATCAACAACGGTATCTACGGTATGACCGGCGGTCAGATGGCACCCACCACCCTCGAAGGTATGGAAACCGTTACCAGCCCCTACGGCCGTGATCCCGAAATCATGGGCCACACCATGAGAATGACCGAAATGTTGGCTCAGCTCCCGGGTACCTACTACGTTACCCGTCAGGCCGTCTATACTCCGGCATTGGCTCGCAAGTGCAAAACCGCTATCCGCAAGGCCTTCGAAAACCAGAAACTCAACAAGGGCGTCTCTTTCGTAGAAGTTACCTCAAACTGTAACTCCGGTTGGAAAATGACCCCTGTTCAGGCCAACAAGTGGATGGAAGAAAACACCCTCAAATACTTCCCGCTCGGCGATATGAAGGTTGACGGCAAGTTCGATCCCAAGTTCATCGAACGCGTTGCTACATTCGACCAGCCCAATGAACAACGTTTCTCCTTGAGAAGCAAGTAATTAATTTTTAAAATCACAAAGAAATGACAGAAGAAATTATTATAGCAGGCTTCGGCGGTCAAGGTGTTCTCTCCATGGGTAAGATTTTGGCATACGCCGGCATCATGCAGGATAAGGAAGTCAGCTGGCTCCCTTCATACGGTCCGGAAATGCGTGGTGGTACTTCCAACGTAACTGTTATCTTGAGCGACGAACGCATCTGTTCTCCCTACTTGAACCAGTTCGACACCGCCATCATCCTCAACCAACAGTCAATGGACAAGTTCGAATCCTCAGTAAAACCCGGCGGTTTGCTGATTTATGACCCGAACGGAATCTCACACCATCCGACTCGCAAAGACATCAACATTTACCAGGTAGCCGCCGCCGACAAGGCCAGCGAACTCGGTATCTCCAAATTGTTCAACATGATTATCCTCGGTGGCTTCCTCGCCGTTAAACCGTTGGTTACCCCCGAAATGTTGCACAAAGGTTTGGAAAAATCACTTCCCGAACGTCACCACCACCTCATTCCCAAGAATGAAGAGGCCGTTGAAATCGGTAAGGGTTTGTTGAAACCGTATCATACATTATAATATATGTATCGATGATGAAAAACGGCGGCCCAATCGGTCGCCGTTTTTTTTGTGCCCATGATACATAATTACAAAAATATGATGTAAATTTGCAAGCTGAAATTTATGATGATGGAAAATAACCGGTCAAATTATAACAGAATCACATATTTCATTTATTGTATCAACAAATTTGCTGCCAAATACAAACTCTCAGCAAAAGATTCTTTTAACTATCTGCATGAATTTGGCGGAATGCTTTTTTTGGATGAATTTTATGACGTGGAACATCTGTTGTCTTTCAACGATGCTATTGAGGACTTGACTTTGGTGTGCAAAAATAATGGAGGATATTTGCAATGAAACTTTACCATGGAACCAATATTGATATTCAGAAAGTTGACTTCGGCAAGTGCAATCCAAACAAAGATTTCGGTCAGGGATTTTATTTGACTGACATAAAAGAACAGGCTAAAAAAATGGCTGAACGTCGAACCCGTATAGCGCAAACAGGCAATCCAATTGTTATTGAGTATGATTTTGACGAAGCTTGTTTGAAAGATTCGTCCTTATCCGTAAAAATATTTGATACTCCATCGCAAGAATGGGCTTTGTTCATACTGGAAAACAGAAAATCATCAACCACGGGATTCCAACATAAATATGATATAGTCATTGGTCCGGTAGCTGATGATGGAGTTGTTTTTCAATTAGAACGTTATGAGAACAATATGATATCGTTAGAGGTCCTAGTTGAAGAATTGATATACAGACAATTAAATAAGCAGTACTTTTTCGGAACAGATGCGGCTATTGCAAAATTACATAAGCTATGAAAAAAGAAACCCAGTTTTTGATTGATTGTCTGGTGGAGAATTTGTCACTGAAGTGGGCAGCCGATAAAGGCGTTTCTATTGTGGATGCCATGAGGGTTGTTTACAATTCCCATCTTTACGAACAGCTATTGGATTTGGAAACGGGGCTTTATTATCAAAGTGCCGACTATAACTACATCCATTTGCTTAGGGAACAAGCTATGCAGGCGGAACATTCCCAAGAATGAAGAGGCCGTTGAAATCGGTAAGGGTTTGTTGAAACCGTACAATGTTTTATAATAATACTCAAGTTTCGCAAGTTTGTGATATATTTATAACAGACTTAGGACTTGAGACTTAAGAATTGATAAACGAGAACAACGAGAATGAATGGATGGGCATTGGATTTCCAATTTTGATTAGAAAAGTCGTAAGCCTAAAGTCACAAGCCCCCATAATAACGGAAAATAGCGACCCGCGCAAGATG
>JAKSMF010000100.1 GCA_024400775.1 Bacteroidales bacterium
CATCTCTCAACTTTCATCTCTCAACTTTCATCTCTCAACTTTCATCTCTCATCTCTCATCTCTCATCTCTCATCTCAATAATTGCCATTTTTATCGGGTAGCAATAATTAAAAAAGCCTCTTATTTTCCGTTTCCCGCTTCGAAAATCTTGCTGCACGCGCGTTCGGAGGCAATCTGCTCCGCCTTCTTTACCGTGTACTCCAGGCCTTCGGCAAAGAGCTCGCCGTTGATGTGCAATTTAACGCGGTATAATCTGTTGGAACGTTGGTATTCAGCGACTTCATGCTCAAACGTGACTTGCTTGCGGTTGTGTTGTGCCCAAGTGAGAATTTTGCTTTTGAAATTTGATTCCTCCATCACCACCGTGTCGAGGTCGTAATAGGATTCGAAAATCTGTTTGAGGACGATTTTCTTCGTCTTTTCGTAACCCTTGTCCAAAAAGATGGCCCCGACCAAAGCTTCAAAAGCGTCACCGCCCGCTGATTTGGCGTGGGCATGTGGATTGATGGTAATCAGTTCGTTAAGGTGCAGTTTTTTGGATAACTGGCCCAGACGTTCGCGGCTCACCAGCTTGGAGCGCATTTCCGTCAGCTCACCTTCGAATTTGAGCGGATATTTCTTAAAGAGAAATTCCGCCATAATTGCGTCCAAAATCGCGTCGCCAAGGTACTCCAGACGTTCGTTGTTCAGACAGTGTCCGTTTAGCGTGCTGTCGGAGGCCGAACGATGAATAAGCGCGGTTAGGTAAATATCAAGGTTCCCAGGACGTATTCCGATTACATTACGTAGAAATCTGGTGATTTCTTTTTCGTGTGGGTCTTGTTTTTTACCGTGTCCGAGCAAAACGAAGGGATTTAGATTTTTTTGAAGAGGATGGAGGCGTTATGGCCGCCGAAGCCGAAGGAGTTGCAGAGCGCATATTCCATTTCGCATTCGGCTGGACCGTAGATGCAGAAGTCCCATGCGGGCAGCTCCGGATCCTGCTCTATGAAATTGATGGTGGGATGAACCACGTTGTTTTGAAGTTCAAGGATGGTGGCGATGCTTTCGATGGCGGCGGCGGCCCCTAAAAGATGCCCCGTCATTGATTTTGTGGAATTGAAAAGCATCGCGTCGGCGTGGTCGCCAAAAAGGTCGCGGATGGCGGCGCATTCTGAAGCGTCTCCCAAAGGTGTTGATGTGCCGTGCGTGTTGATGTGCCGGATTTCGTCCGGGGCGACATTCCCTTCTTCCAGAGCGAGACGCATGGCATTACGCGCTCCGGCACCGTTGGGCCGCGGGTGAGTAATATGGTATGCGTCCGTCGTCATCCCGATGCCGGCGATTTCAGCATAAATCTTGGCGCCGCGTTTTACCGCGTGCTCGTATTCTTCCAAAACGAGCATGCCGGAACCTTCGCCCATCACAAAACCATCGCGCCCTAATGAGAACGGGCGTGAAGCTGTGAGAAAGTCGTCGTTGCGGGTCGAAAGTGCGCGCATGGCGTTGAAGCCGCCGATGCCGACGGGAACAATGCCTGCCTCCGTGCCTCCGGTCAGCATAATGTCGCACTTGCCGAGGCGGATGAGATTGCTGGCTTCCCACAAGGCGACGGCAGCGGATGTGCAGGCCGCAGATGTGACATACGACGGTCCCTGCATGTCGTACCGGAGGGAAAGATTCCCGGCAACCATGTTGCTCAGTGATTTAAGGATGAAGAAAGGACTGAAACGCGGGCGTTCACCGTCTTTGGTGAAATCAACAATATCAAAGGAGGTCGTGGTTACACCTCCAATGCCCGAACCTACAACCACGCCCGCGCGTTCTGGATTGTAGGTGCCTTGCGACAAGCCCGCATCGGTCATCGCCTCAACAGATGCAGCAACAGCATAACGCGTGCAAAAATCTACTCGATTTGCCTCTTTCGAATCCAAAAACTTGGCTATATCGAAATTTTTTAGCTCACAAGCAAACTTCGTCTTATACTCACTGGTATCAAAATGAGTGATAAGATTTGCACCATTGCTTCCCGTTAAAAGCGCAGCCCAATAATCAGCAACATTGTTACCGATGGGAGTCAAGGCCCCCAAACCGGTAACAACGACTCGTCGCAATTCCATACGATGTGGAATGAGGATTATTTGTTTTGATGTTCTTTGATGTAGTTGACAGCATCACCAACAGTGTGGATGGTTTCGCTGGCTTCTTCCGGAATGGAGATGTCGAATTTCTTTTCGAATTCCATGATCAATTCAACGGTATCCAGTGAATCTGCGCCCAAGTCAGCGGTGAAACTTTTATCCAAAGTGATTTCTTCTTTGTCAACGCTTAATTTTTCGGCGATAATTTCTTTAACATCGTTAATCAATTCTTCCATAGTAGTTCATTTTAAAATTAAACGTGCAAAAATACGACATTTTTTTATTCCCTTAACCTCTTTTGCCGTTTTTTTGCCTTTTTATTATCTTATAAAATTGATATACAGTAATTTATTTTTTACAAAATTTGTCTTTCCTATTTCATACCCACGGTAAAAACCTTGTAGTTGATGTTGTTGCCGTTCAGAATGCGTTCAACGCGATTGTGGTCTGTGTCAGATAAAAAAACTTGTCCAAAGTGTTCATTACCAACTAAATACAATAATTTGCGAATTCTTTTTTCATCCAGTTTGTCAAAAATATCGTCCAATAAAAGGATGGGTTTTATCCTTTTTTGCTCATAAATGTAGTCGAATTGCGACAATTTGAGGGATAAAAGGAAGGTCTTTTGTTGCCCTTGCGAACTGAATTTGCGCACGATTTTGCCGTTCATCATGAAATCGAAATCGTCTTTGTGAATGCCAGCGCAGGTGAATCCCGCCTTGTAGTCGGTGGTCCCGTTGCGGTGTAGCCATTCGGACATCGGCGCGCTGTCGAGTGCCGACTGATAGACGATGCTTACCTCTTCGCGGCTGTCAGCCAGAAACTCATAGTGCTTCCGGAACGTCGGCAGCATATCGGCGACAAACGCCTTTCTCCGTTGGTGAATCGCATCGCCGAGTGGCGCGATTTGCTCGTCGTAAATCTGAAGGAAAGCGGCATCATAACGCCCTTGCTCCGCCATCTGTTTGAGTAGCGTGTTGCGTTGCGCAAGCAGTCGTTGGTATGCAATCAGTGTCTGTAGGTATTCTTTGTCGAATTGCGAAATGATGATGTCGAAAAATTTGCGGCGCAGGTCGCTGCCTTCGTTGATGAGGTTGTTATCGACCGGTGCAACCATGATCACCGGGAACTGCCCGATGTGGTCGCTGAGGCGGTCGTACTCCTTCATGTTCAACTTCATCACTTTGCGGCCGCCGACTTTGAAGATGCAGCTCACCTTGCGCGTGCGTTCATCATCTAACCCCACAAATTCACCGTGGATGGCGAAAAAATCCTGCTCAAAGCGTACGGCTGGCGCATCCTGCGACGTGAAATAGCTTTTGCAAAACGACAAATAGTGGATGGCATCCAGCAGATTGGTCTTCCCTGAACCGTTGTCGCCCACAATGGCGTTCACGTTCTCCGTGAAGTCGTAGTCCGCCTCCTCGTAGTTCTTGAAATTCGCCAATTTGATGTTTTGCAAATACATAATATATATATGTCTCCAAATTGTTATTTGATGGCTTCTTCCAAAGTGATGCGTTTGCCGGTGGTCACATCTATCAAGATGTACGTGGTTTTGCCCATGCCTAATTTTTCGGCATAGCGGCACTGACCGAGACCGCTTACGTTGTTGACGTCCTTAAACGCGTCTTCCGTGTGCTGTTTGAGAGCGCACAACTGGTGACAGGCCATGTCGATGGCGACGATGTCGGTAGAGGCGACAGCGCCAATTTTCTTCATAAACGGGGCCGGCGCTTTGGCAGAGCAGTCGCATGTTTTGGAAATGTTATCCATAACGTTGATATAGACCATCGGTTTCTGTTCGGAAAGGACTTTCGCATATTCCACCAGTCTTTCCAGAAAATCTTCGCCTTGTGCGTGGTCGCCTTGTCCGAAAATGCCAAAGCCGCATTCGGCGATGCACTTGGCACAACCTAAGCACTTGCTGCTGTCGATGACAGGACCGAAGTCGGTGAGGGTGATGGCGTTAGCGGGGCATTGTTGCACGCAGCGCTGGCAGTGAACGCAATCGTTGCCGTGGTGTACGGCGGGAATGTTGGAGGAGTGCATGGCCATTTTGCCTCCGGGAGAAGCAAAGCCCATGGAGACATTCTTGATGGCGCCGCCGAAACCCGCAGAACCATGACCTTTGAAGTGGGAATAGATAATGAAGGCATCGTAATTCACAAAGTGACTGCCGGTTTTGACCTTCTGAAAATGTTTCAAGCCTTTGGCGTCGTACTCTTTTTCGCCTTCCGCATCCAAAATGTCGATGGGCGCGAAGGTGAAGCCGTGCTCTTTCGCCAGTGCGATGTGTTGGTCGGTAAAACGACGTTTACTGACATACAAAACATTGGTTTCCACAAAAGTAGGATGCACTTTTTCTACCAATGGTCTTAATAATTCGGGATTCAGAAAGTTCTGGTTTCCCTCTTCTCCGAAATGCACCTTCAAACCGATTTTGCCTTCCTGTTTTACACCGAGGGCTTCGTAAAGTTTGAGGATGTTTTCAGGGGTAATGTCTTTACAAAAATAGACGATTGCGGTGTCGGATTTCGCTGTTTCGGAATCCTTGACGGCTGCGGTACTTTTCTGGCAGGCAGAAAAAGGCAGCGCCAGCAGCGCAATAATGGCGAGAAGAAGAATTCTTTTCATAAGTCGTTTTATTAAAGGGCTGTCGTTTCCGGCAGCCCTGTTCTTTTTTATAAATAAATGCGTTATTTTTTCTTTTTGTCGGTTTTGATTCTCATTCCGTAGAAAGAGCGATATACAAATAGCAGTCCGATGATGAGGAAGAACACGCCGATGTAGGGCGTGTAGTCGGTGGATTGGCTGAGGCCGGCGGCTTCACCAACATATTCGCCGGCTTCGTTCATCAATCCCTGTGCGGTAAGTTTGATGACGACGGCGATTTCGGCGGCGAGCATTCCGAAGAGGGTGGAGAATTTGATGATGGGGTTCATCGCGACGGAGGAGGTGTCTTTGTACGGGTCGCCGACGGTGTCGCCGATAACGGTGGCAGCATGCAAATCGGTGTTCTTTTCTTTCAAATCCACTTCAACCACTTTTTTCGCATTGTCCCATGCACCACCGGCATTGGCCATGTAAATAGCTTGGAATAAGCCGAATACGGCGATGGAGATCAAGTAGGCAACGAAGAAGTTGGGATCGAAGAAGGCAAAGGCCAGCGTCAGACAGAAGATGACGGCGAAGATGTTCCACATGCCCTGTTGCGCATATTTGGTGCAAATTCTTACCACCGTCTTCGAGTCCTCAATGTCGGCTTCGGTCTTGTCGAGGTTGAGATTCTGTTTGATGAATTCAACGGCACGGTACGCGCCGGTGGTGACGGCCTGCATGGAAGCACCGCTGAACCAATAGATAACGGCGCCACCGGTGATGAAACCGAGGATGACGGGCGCATCGGTGAGGCTGAGGTTCAACAGATTGAATTTAGCCAACATCAGGATGATGGCGAAAATCATGGTGGTTGCGCCTACTACAGCCGTACCGATAAGTACGGGTTTGGCAGTGGCTTTGAAGGTGTTGCCCGCGCCGTCGTTGGCTTCCAGAAAATATTTGCCTTTGTCGAAGTCGGGAACAAAACCGTGTTCTTTTTCAACTTCTGACTTGATGGCGGGAATGTTCTCGATCTGTGAAAGTTCGAAAACGGACTGTGCGTTGTCGGTTACCGGTCCGTAACTGTCAACGGCGATGGTGACGGGGCCCATGCCGAGGAAGCCGAAAGCCACGAGGCCAAAGGCGAAGATGGCGTAGTAGTCGCCAAATGCGCTGAGACCGGAGGAAGAAACGATGAATGCGGCGAACATCAAGCCAACCATGACGATGCCTTTCCAGAACGCGCTGAAGTTGCCGGCCACCATGCCCGAAAGGATGGTGAGGGAGGCGCCGCCTTCGCGTGAGGCCGTTACTACTTCGTTGACGTGACGTGAGTTAGAGCTGGTGAAGGCCTTGGTGAGCTCGGGAATGATGGCGGCGGCCAACGTGCCCAAACTGATGATGGAAGCCAAACGCCACCACATGTCGGTGCTTAATGACATATTGCTGATAACGGAACCCTCTTCTGCAATGCTATAGGAGTTGAAAAGTAAATAGGTGATGCAGAAAGTGACGATGATGGAAACGATAGAGGTGATCCAAACCAATGATGTAAGCGGATTCTCAAAGTTGAAATTGCTGGAATTCTTGTATTTAGCAGTAGAAAACCAATGGTTGACACCGTAGGAGAAAACGGAAGTGAAGACCATGAGGATACGCATGGCGAAAATCCAGGTGATGAGAAGGGCTTGGAGTTCAACGTAGGGAACAGCGAGGATGATGAACGAGATGAGGGCAACGCCCGTAACACCGTATGTTTCAAAACCATCGGCAGTGGGACCAACGCTGTCGCCGGCATTGTCGCCGGTACAGTCGGCAATAACGCCCGGATTGCGCGGGTCGTCTTCCCCGATCTTGAAAATCACTTTCATCAGGTCGGAACCGATGTCGGCGATTTTGGTGAAAATGCCGCCGGCAATACGTAAAGCACTGGCACCGAGGGATTCACCAATGGCAAAACCAATAAGGCAGGCACCGGCGCTTTCCGCCGGGATAAATAACAAAATCACCAACATGAGGATTAACTCAATGGTAATCAGCAATAAACCAACGCTCATGCCAGATTGCAACGGAATGTTGACTACCGGCCACGGTTTGCCGCGTAAGGAGGCAAATGAGGTGCGGCAGTTGGCCCACGTGTTAATGCGGATGCCGAACCATGCCACAGCGTATGAACCACCAATACCGAGTACCGTCCATAACAGAATGGTTAGCACCTGCGGCATCGTCTTGCCACTTAACACGCCAAAATAGAAGCAGATAGCAACACCGATGATGGCAAACAAAATGAGTAGGAACTTGCCCTGCTGCAACAAATATGTCTTGCAGGTTTCGTAAATCGTGTTGGAAACACTTTTCATCGACTGATGAACGGGGTGCTTCTTGATTCTTAAAGCTAAAAACAGACCGAATAAAAGTCCGAGGATTACGATAATTGCCCCCCAAAGCAACAAGGCACGTCCGGTAACGGCCCCATTGAAAAATGTGACTTTGGCAAAATTTGGCAATGTGAGATCCGCTTCGTTTGCACTCAAAACGAAGGGCATCAGCATCAAAACTGACAGCAGTAATTTTCTTTTCATATAATAATTATTTGATTTTCAAACAGTTGTTGAGATGTTTATATGGGACATTTCAAGCTGACAAAATTACAAATAATTATTCTTAATGTTTCTTAAAACTTTAATCAAAACACAAATAAGGCGTAAGCTTGTCAATGAGGGCTTGATAGGCATGCGTTATCTCCTTGAACTCATTGATGCTCTTTATTTTACCATTGTGCGAAATGTGGTTGGTGATGGTTTTGGCAAGATAGGCATCCATATACGGATGCCCTATGAGTTCTTTGTAAGTGGCTCTATTGATGTGTATTTTCTTGATTCCTCTTGCGTTAACGCTAAAATATTTTTCACACAATGCCAAATCCACATTTTGCAGAATGTATATTTCTCGCAGTTGTGCCAAAGAGTGAAAACCACCTAACTTATCCCGATATTCCACGATTTTTCGTGCGCGCTTGCTCCCAAACGTCGGAATTCGCGTGATGTCGGAGGTGTCGCAGTGGTTGAGGTCCACCTTGACAATGGCATAGTCCTGCTTTTTCGGTAGCGGTTTCAACGATGCGGTGTCGTTGCTGTATGCCCCGGCATCTCGTTCGTGCGCCCACGGCCTGTCGTAAGAATTGTGCCGATAGTTTGAAGTTCGGTGCGGATTTCGGTATCTGGAATTTCGGTAGGCGGAATCTCGTGCGGCGCGGGCGGCCTCAATGGAGTCGGCGGCTGTCTGC
>JAKSMF010000101.1 GCA_024400775.1 Bacteroidales bacterium
CAAAGAGTCAAGCTCTCCTCACCTGCATAATACGGGTGAACGGCAAGATTCACAATAACGATGCTGTCGCAACCATACGTATTGGTATATTCAAAACGATAGGTGCCAGAGGTCGTTCCTTCACCAAAAGTGGTGTCTGTTTGCGCGTAATAGTACGGCAGATTATTTTCACAAACCTGAACATTGAAAGTTTGCGAGAAAGTCGGACGGACAGTCAGCACAAGCGTAACGACACTGTCACAACCATTAACGGTCTGACGTTCATAGGTATAAATACCGCTAATCGTCCCCGTCGGGTAGGTGATGTCGCGCCAAGTGTAAGGCAACCCGCTTTCGCAAATCGCCAAAGCCTCATTTTGATTATAAATCGGATTGATGTTCAACTGCAAGGTCACGATACTGTCGCAACCAAAAATCGTGTTTCTGTGGAAGACGTATTCACCGGCAGTCGTACCCGTTTGGAAGGTGGTGTCGCGCCATACAAACGGGAATCCATTAGCACAAACGTCAACAGACTCAAACTGATCATAGCTCGGGCGAACAATCAGGGCTAACGTCACCACACTGTCGCAACCGCTCATAGATGTCCTTTCGAACTGATAGACACCGCTTTGCGTGCCGATTTGGAAAGTAGTGTCGCGCCAGGTGTAAGGCAATTCATTCTGACAAATTATAATAGAATTGTTCTCACTATAGGCAGGATTGACCGTCAAGGGTAACGTCAGCGTGCTATCGCAAGAGTTTGCTGTTGCAAAATGGAAGGTGAATGTAGAGTGAAGGCCTGTGCCCACTTCGAAGGTGGTGTCGGCAGGCGCGTAATAATAGGGCAGTTCGCTTGCACAAACAGTGACAAAATCCTCATCGTTGTGTATCGGGTTAACCGTCAGGTGCAGATGTACCAAGCTGTCACAACCGTTCACAGTACGGAAATGGAAATCACGGTCTTGCGACTGCGTGCCAACCGGGAAGGTCGTTCCCATATAGGAAATCGGCAACTCATTCTGGCACAAGGTGATGTAATCGTCAGTTTCTGCCGTCGGATAAATAATCAGATGCAGATTCACGATGCTGTCGCAACCGAACTGCGTGGCACGGACAAACTGATAATCACCGCTTTGCGTACCTTCTGCGAACGTAGTATCCAAGAAGGAGTAAGGAAGTTCGCTATCACAAAGCGTTATGGTTTCGGAGGCTTCAAAAGCAGGGTGAACCGTAAGTTTCAAAATTACCACACTGTCACAACCGGTCTGAGCGGCCTTTTCGAAAAGGAATGTGCCACCAACCGTGCCAACTTCGAAGGTAGTGTCACGCCAGGTATATGGCAAGTCGTTTTCACAAATCGTAATTTCTTCATTTTGACGATACAAAGGATTAACCACCAAATTCAGCACCATAATGCTATCACACCCATATTGCGTCTGGCGGCTAAACGTATAAGCACCTGTAGGTGTGCCACGAGCGATGATTTCGTTGTGCCAAACGATCGGAAGTTCATCTTCGCAAACCTCGATGCGTTCGCTGGCGCCAAAGCTCTGACGGATGTTCAATGTCAGATAGATCACGCTGTCACAACCATTAACTGTCTGACGATGAATAGTATAGACATCGGACGGAGTACCAACATGGAAGACGGTGTCATAATAGGAATAAGGAAGTTCGCTACGGCAGATGTCGAGGGTTTCGTATCTGCTGACCGTTTGATTAACCGTAAGATGCAGATTCACAATACTATCGCAGCCATACTGACTTTGCAGATGACGAGTCACATTCTGCGTTTGACTACCTTCGGCAAAGAGCGTGTCACCAAAAGTATAAGGAAGTTCGTTTTCGCAAATGGTAGCGTACAAATCTTGTGAATATGTAGGATAAACAATCAGATGCAGGGTGGCTGTGCTGTCGCAACCAGCAGCACTGGTACGGTGATAAACGTAGTTGCCGGTTTCCGTCCCCTCACGGAACACCTGGTCACGCCACACATACGGAAGTTCGCCGGCACAGATTTCAACCGTTTCCTCTGATGTCGCTGTCTCGTTGATAACCAGATTCAACGTCACCGAGCTATCACAACCGTTAACGGTTTGTCCATTAAAATAAAGCACTTCGCTAACCGCATCTTCCGCAATCTGCAGACCACGCCACTCGTAGGGCAGTTCACTGCGACAAAGTGTCAGACTGACCTCTTCATTATATGAAGGATCCACCACCAAGACGAAAGTCACAACGCTATCGCAACCATTCACGCTGGCACGATGGAAAGTGAAGATGCCGCTGTTGGTTCCTTCGGCAAAAGTCGTATCCCGCCATGTATAAGGAAGTTCCTGCTGACAGATACGGGCATATTCGGTCTGATCATAACTTTCGTTTATGGTCAACTGCAACGTTACAACACTGTCGCAGCCATAAATGGTATTTCTATTGAAGACGAACTCACCACTTTCCGTTCCTTCGGCAAAAGTCGTATCACGCCAGGTATAGGGAAGCTCCTGCTGGCAGATGACCACCTCTTCATTTTGATAAAATGCAGGAAATACCGTAACATTCAGATTGACAATGCTGTCGCAACCATTGAGAGTACTGCGATGGAAGACAAGGTCTGAATTATCGGTGCCCACTTCCAGAACCGTATCGCGCCAAGTGTATGGCAATTCATTTTGGCAGATAGTCAAAGTATCGAACTGTTCCACAGAATTGTTAATGGTCAAATCCAACACCGTAATGCTATCGCAGGAATAAGCGGCGGCCTGCGCCAACGTATCAACATAAACACCTGTGGTCACATAAGTTACATCATGCCAAACAAAACTATCGCATGCCACGACAACGGTCGTATCACCAACAGATGAGCAATAGGGAGTGAAATTCAGCACTTCAGAATACGGACTCGGATTATTAGGATCGCACAATGACTGCACATAGACATCCAGCGGCTGATTTCCCTGCAAATCAGTCAGCAGTAACGTTGTGTCATTCAACACAATAGCAGTTGCTGTGGAATCGTGGTTATAACCTGCGGGGCCATATTCCACGCGCCAAGTATCTTCAACGTCGGCCTTATTCCAAGAGATACGCGCGGTCGTCATCATGATGTCAGAAACCTGTACGTTGCTAACGGGCGGACAGGGCAAGAAGTCAACGGAGACATCATCAATAACACAACGCCAGTCCCATGCGGGAGAGGCACTGTACCAGCGAAACGCGAGGCGAGCTCCGTCAGGAATATTTCTACCATAGAGTGAATATTCATGTGCGCCGGCAGCAGTTGTGCTGGGTACGCTTTCCAAAACAACGAAACTGCTGGCGTCGCTCACATTGGTAAAATAGCCCAGCGTGAGCGCACCCTGGGCCGCATTATCCATACGCGACATAAAACTGATTTTCAGTCCGTTAAGATTGGAAGAGAACCAAGGCAGAGCGACATAGTTATCAGCAGAAAAGCCCGATGCGTTTTTTGCCGTCAGCACCAAGCCATTGACACCAGATACCGCGTTATAAGTACTAATGTGGGGGGCACGAGCCGGCGAAGCATCCGACAAATAGGACCAACATTCCGGTATAACGCCTGCTTCGCCAACCGCTGTTCCCGTATAGGATTCCATATTCTCAACATACGGAACCTGCACGGCACTGCAAGGCGTCGAACAGGTCACGACCGGAGTCCAAATACTTGTAAGTTCATCAGAACAAACACTTTTTACATAAAAATCATACGACGTTGAAGGATTCAATGTCGTTGAAACGAACAAAGGAGTATCCACAAACTGCTGAATGCCGTTACCGAGAATGAAACCGGCCGGGCCATACTCAACAATCCAATTTTGCTCAGTCCAGCCCGCAGCCCAATCCAAACGGATTTGGCTCTCAGACACTGCCTGAATTGACGAAATTGTCGGTGCGAGGCAGAGTTCAAGAGAATCAAATGCGATGCTGTCGAGTACACAAAGAGCGCAGGAATCGTTGACGCTCCATGAAAACGCCAAGTGGTCACCTTCGGGAATCACCAAATCGCGAAGACTGTAAAAATGTGATACAGTGGCTGTTGATGTTGGGATGGGAATCAAATTCACAAAATAGGAAGCGACGCCATCCGTATGCCAATAGCCTAAGGAAAGAGTGCCTGCATTTCTGCTCATTTTAGTCTGAAAAGCGATAGAAATATCACTATACGAAGCATTTATGGCGGGCAGCACCACGCAATTAACCTTACCCAATGCTGGTTCGATGCCAGCAGCCATCAAAATGGAATTACCATTGATGGCGGAATCCGCTGAGATATGGGGAACATAGGGAGAATCGTTACCCAAAAAAACGAAATTCCAACATTCGGGCAACTCGCCACGGACATTCCACGAAGTCGCCGCAGTGGATTCAAAATCGAAACTGGAAGGGACTGCGAGAGGGGCACAGGGTTCTTGCGCACACAACGGGCCGGCAAGCAACAGCACCATTACTAAAAAAAGATAGATTTTTGCAGAAAGGGAACGACTTTTTTGCCCTCTCAATGCCAGTGCAGAAAATAACATTTTTCTGTTCATAATTTATAATTTCAAGATTTTTAATAATTTACAACTTTTTCATTTCCAAAGCATCAGCAAATAAATCCTTTTACTACAATTTTGGAAAATTGTTGCAAAAGTACGTTTTTTTCAAGACATAACAACCTCATCATTTCATAATAAATCACAATAAAAATCAAAGAAAATCAAACTAATAATCGCCATTTTATTCTAATTGTTTTGTAATTTTGCACACTAATTTTATTAAGATGAAAATCATTGAAAACAAGCACATTAGGAAATTAGGGATTTTTTTGCTGCTATGCTGCTGTGCATTTCGCGTATCGGCGACGCACATTCTCATTCCGATGGACCTGGAGCAGAAGAACCACCTCAAAGCATACGGAATCGCCTATTTTGCTGTGGCAAAGTCCATTGACGTCAGCTGGCTGCTCAATTATCGCGGCGGCAGCTTTATGCTTCCCTACAATGCGGATGTAGCCGACGAGTGCTCCATCCGCGGTGTCACCCACGAAAACATTTCCGACCTGCAGGCCTCGCAAATTTTAGCCGAAATAGCCTCCATGGAAAACAATATGGACGAAATACGACTTACCAAACTTCCCAAAATCGCAGTTTATTCGCCTAAAAACAAACTGCCGTGGGACGATGCCGTCACGCTTGTGCTTACATACGCTGAAATCCCATACACCGTGCTATATGACAGCGAAATACTGTCCGGGGAACTTCCCAAATACGATTGGCTGCACCTGCACCACGAAGATTTTACCGGTCAGTACGGAAAGTTCTGGGGCTCCTACCGCAATGCCGCATGGTATCAAGAAGATGTCGCCGAACAAGAAGCCACGGCTGCCCGCTTGGGATATAACAAGGTTTCTCAAATGAAACTTGCCGTCGTCAAAAGCATCCGCGATTTCGTCGCCGGCGGCGGCTACCTCTTCGCCATGTGCTCCGGCCCCGACTCCTTCGATATCGCACTCGCCGCCGAAGGCGTTGACATCTGCGACATCATGTTCGACGGTGACCCTATGGACCCCAACGCACAAGACAAACTCGACTTCGATAAAACCTTTGCTTTCACAAACTTCCATATCGTCACCAATCCTTACCAATACGAAGTGTCCGACATCGACGTCAAACCTTCCAACAATCGCAAAGCAAACGACTACTTCACCCTCTTCGAATTTTCAGCCAAGTGGGACCCCGTCCCGACCATGTTGTGCCAAAATCACACCAACGTCGTCAGCGGCTTTATGGGACAAACCACCGCTTTCAACAAAGACAAAATAAAACCGACTGTGCTGATTATGGGCGAAACGCCTATCTTCAATGAAGCCCGCTATATCCACGGAGAATATGGCAAAGGCACATGGACTTTCTACTCCGGCCACGACCCGGAAGACTACCAGCACCTCGTAAGTGACCCGCCCACCGACCTTGACCTTTTCCCCAACTCTCCCGGCTATCGACTGATTCTCAACAACGTACTATTCCCTGCCGCCAAAAAGCAGGTCCGCAAAACCTGATACTACTCCGCCATCGGCACCGTCAACGACACCTTGATGGCAAAATTATCCTTTACTTTTTCCATGGCATATGCCCCATAGCGATAAAAAACTCCAATGCCCATCGCAAGGATGTCTTTTGCCGCTATAATATTGTCTATCATCACCCCAGTCTCAAAATAGCCTTTCTCCATCGAACGCATGCCGACTCCCGCGTGGTCGTCACGCCAACGCAGCCAGCCAAAACCGATGTTCTGGCACAACACTATGCGCGGGGAAAACCTTCCTTCCCACATTTTCCCAAAATTGTGGCGGAAAAACAAAGCCACATATCCATCCGTCACAAACTCATTCGGACGCATCACCGCGAACTGCTCCGCCCCGTAAAAACCAAGCTTCTCATACCCCGCCGGCATCACATACAGCAACGAATAGGGCAACGAACGGTCCAACCAACCGCCAACGACTGCGATCTCACTGTAACCCAATATCTTATAGCTTTGCAAATGATGAATGCGCGCGTTAATTTTGTTATACGAGAAGGCGCTACCGAAAACTCCCGAAAAACCATGCTCATACAACACCTGAACCGTCGGGAATTTTGAGGCATCGTACAATGAAAAATCACGCGACCGATAGGTGGTCTCATGATACGCGAACCTCACCCCTGCCCTGACATAAAAATTTCGAAAGGTGTAAAAAGGCGAATTCCCCATAGGATGCGGAAGGTACTGATAGTTATATAACGTTGTATTCCAAGAATATCCAGCGGAAGCACTGACTGTGAAGTTCTTGTCAGCACGCATCTGCAACTGCACAATTCCTGCACGACTGTGATCATATTTCGTGATAATCCAATGACGGTAATACTCACCATTGAGCAACCCGCTCTCATCGCGACTCACAAGCTGTGTGGAACCGCTCTCCACGATATCGTCAAACACCCTGATTTTCAGCATTAAACTATGCTTACGATAAAGCTCCCAATCGGTACGAACGCCCCATTTCCACGCCTTATCCTTTAGCCCGTATGCGAAATAGCCGCCCAAAGTACAAAACCGCGCCAGCCGCTGATTCGTATAGAGTCCCAAGCCCAAACGCCACCCTTCATTGTAACTGTAATCCACAATACTTGTTAGGTCAAGGTCGATTGGGCCAATGGGAATACAGCCACGCATCAACGAAGGCAGCAGGTCCAACTTCTTCTCCAATTTCAGCTTCCGGCTCAAACTGTCCAACACGTCATAAGTCCGCAACTCCTTATCCGTCAGCAGCGTATCTCGAAATTCAGACAACAGCGCCGCACTTTTGCTCTCCGAAACAATATCTTCTTCAACGTCAACAACGCCGAAATCGGAATTACGGAGCGTCACATCAATTTCAAGATTTTTAACCGTAATCACCGAAACGCCAACCGCTTCGAGTGTGTCGCGCGCCACGGCGATACGCGGAAACGGGAATCGAGCCTCCATACGTTGGGGAAACCACAAACCATTTTCAGCACGCGCGTAATCGTGCGACACCGACATCCTCAAAAACATATTATCCTCCGTTGGGACGGCCTCTATACGCTGGATTCCATAGTCGCCACCATGAATCCACAACTGGCCACGCAACGACTTGAATGTCAGCCCGTTTTTGGGCACATATCGAATTTGATAAAGCGTATCCCCTTCGGAGACAATCGTATCCAACATCTCAAAATCATACAATTTCAAGGCACCTTTGGAGATGGGACTCACATATTCAACCTCCAAAATTTTCAAGCGAGCGGCAGCATATAGCTTCTGAAACTGGAGGTGCGAAAACGCCAAATTCAGCATTGCATTCTTCATCCCC
>JAKSMF010000102.1 GCA_024400775.1 Bacteroidales bacterium
TGCCCTGCGTGGAAAGACTCTGGAATTCCGCGCCATGATCCATGAGGTTGTCGCGGATAAAGAGGCTCGCATCGCCGAAATCAAACAGACTTTGGAGGAACACTACGAAATGGAAGTCTCTGAAAAAGAGACTCTCTACAAAGAAGTCGAACATTTGGAGAAAGAGGTTTATGATGACACGCAGACCGTTTTGGACGACATCCTGCCCGAAGCATTTGCTGTGATGAAGGAAACCGCCCGCCGTTTCAAAGATAATGAAACTGTGGAAGTTACAGCTACCGACTTAGACCGCGAGATCGCAGCCCGCCGCGAATGCGTTACCATCGACGGCGACAAAGCCATCTACCAAACCAGCTGGATGGCCGGCGGCAACATGGTGAAATGGGATATGTGCCACTTCGACGTTCAGTTGATGGGTGGCGCGGTGCTGCATCAGGGCAAAATCGCTGAAATGGCAACCGGTGAAGGTAAAACCCTCGTGGCTACCCTGCCTGTTTATCTGAATGCACTACCGGGAAAAGGCGTCCACGTCGTCACTGTCAACGACTACCTTGCCCGACGCGACAGCGAGTGGATGGGACTTCTTTACGAATTCCTCGGCCTCACCGTTGATTGCATCGATAAACATAAACCTAATACGCCGGAACGTAAGAAAGCATACGATGCCGATATTACGTATGGTACCAACAACGAATTCGGTTTCGACTATCTGCGTGACAATATGGCTCGCAACCTTACCGAACTCGTGCAGCGCCCGCACAACTATGCTATCGTCGATGAGGTTGACTCCGTGTTGATTGATGACGCTCGTACACCGTTGATTATTTCCGGTCCCACCCCGCGCGGCGACCAGCAGGAATTCGACAAATATAAACCGATTGTCGAAAAACTTTATAACGCTCAAAAGGCGTTGATTTCGGAAATCCTACCCCAGGCCAAACGCATGGTGACCGAAAATCCCGACATCAAACCCGAAGAACTGGGCGCTCAGCTGTTGCTCCGCTGCCAGCGCGGTCTCCCGAAAAACAAAGCGTTCATCAAATTCTTGAGCGAACCGAACATCAAGAATATCCTTCAGCGTACCGAAGGTTTCTATATGGCGGAACAAAACCGCAATATGTTCATCATCGATAACGACTTAACGCAGCTGGATGATGAGTTGAACGAAAAAATCCACAAAATCAATAAGAAAAGCGACAACCTCAACTTCGTTATTGACCAGTATGTGGCTCTGGATGAAGAAGGTAAGCAAAGCCAGTTCGACAATTTCAAGAAAGAGGCCGCCAGCGTTCGCAAAGAACTCGACCATCTTTTGGCAGATACTAAAAAACAGCTTTCGCAAACCATCGACATGGAAGATCCGGGCAAGTTCGGCAAGTCGTTGGCCAACATCGCTGTTCTTTATCGCAATATCGCCATTATCGACGAACTGCTCAATACGCCGGCAGCCGACAATTTCGCTGACTACCGCGATATGATGGCCTCCACCGTAAAGGCGGAAGTTGAGCGTACCGACCACATCGACCGCAAACGCTATCTGAATGAGATGGTGGAAATTATCGCCCATTCCGCACCCGCTACCGGTGACCGTCTGGCTGATTTGAAGGAAATTACCTTCGGTAAATATGGTTTGCATTTCGTGATTGAGGAAAAACTCAACACGGTGACCATTATGGAAAAAGGTATTGAAGCGGTTTCCCGCAATGCGGAAGAGGCCAAACTCTTTGTGTTGCCGGAAGTTGGTACCGAACTTGCACAACTCGAACAGGAAAATTTGGATCCGAAGGAGAAGGCTGCCCGCAAGAGCGAAATCCTGCGCAACTTCGCCGTCGCTTCCGAACGCGCACACACCGTTCAGCAGCTGCTCAAGGCTTACACGATGTTTGAAAAAGATATCGAGTATGTCATTATGGATAACAAGGTGAAAATCGTTGACGAGCAGACCGGTCGTATCATGGAAGGTCGCCGCTACTCCGACGGTATGCACCAAGCTATCGAAGCCAAGGAGAATGTGAAGGTGGAAGCCGCCACGCAAACCTATGCGACCATCACTTTGCAGAATTATTTCAGAATGTATAAAAAACTCTCCGGTATGACCGGTACGGCTGAAACCGAATCTGGTGAGTTCTGGAATATCTACAAATTGGAAGTCGTTGTCATTAAGACAAATAAGCCTATCGCTCGTATTGATATGGAGGACAAGGTCTATAAGACCAAGCGTGAAAAATACGATGCGGTCGTCAAGGAAATCATCGAATTGCACGAACAGGGCCGCCCGGTCTTGGTCGGTACAACTTCGGTAGAAGATTCCGAGTTGCTCTCCAAGATTTTGAAACTGCGCCACATCGAGCATAATGTATTGAATGCCAAGTTGCACCAAAAGGAAGCCGACATCGTTGCCGAAGCAGGGCAGCCCGGTACGGTTACCATCTCTACCAACATGGCAGGTCGTGGTACCGATATCAAGCTGGGACCTGGTGTGAAGGAAATGGGCGGCTTGGCCATCATCGGTACCGAACGTCACGACTCCCGCCGCGTCGATCGCCAGTTGCGTGGTCGTGCCGGTCGTCAGGGCGACGAAGGTAGTTCCCAGTTCTATGTTTCATTGGAAGATAACCTGATGCGTCTGTTCGGCTCCGAACGTATCGCCAGCGTTATGGATAGACTCGGACTCCAGGATGGCGAGGTCATCCAGCACAGCATGATTTCCAAGTCTATCGAACGTGCACAAAAGAAGGTCGAAGAAAACAACTTCGGTATTCGTAAACGTTTGCTTGAATACGATGACGTAATGAATTCACAGCGTGACACCATCTACCGCAAACGTCGTAACGCACTCTTCGGCGACCGCCTGCCCATTGACTTAGCGCAGATTTTTGAAGATGTTTGCACCTCTATCGTTCAGGATAATTGGGAAGCTAAAGATTATGAGGGATTTAAGGAAGAATTGCTGACTGTCTGTGGTTGCGAATCTCCGTACGCAAACGACAACGACTTCTTGGAAGGCCGTCCCGAAAAAATGGCCGAAGAGATTTGTGCTTTGGTAAAGGAAAACTATCAGGCCCGCATGGATTCGTTGTGCGAAAAAATCTATCCGATTGTTGAACGTGTCTATCTTAATGAAGGTCACCGCTTTATCAACATCGCTTTGCCGATTACCGATGGCGTGAAGATGCTGAATGTGGTCGCTCCGTTGAAATATTGTTATGAAACGAAGAATTACGGTATCAAGCTTTCCATCGAAAAGAGCATGACGTTGGCCGCCATCGATGACGCTTGGAAAGAACATCTCCGCGATTTGGATGACCTCAAGACCGAAGTCCAGAACGCTTCCTACGAACACAAAGATCCGTTGTTGATATACAAACTTGAATCTTTCGGCCTGTTTGATGCTTTGATACACCGCATCAACCGCGAAATCGTCTCCTTCCTGACCAAGGGCGCACTGCCGGAATTCCAGCAGCAGCCCGAAATCAAGGAGGCCAAATTGCCCGAATCTGATGCTAAAAAGTTGCAGACTGGCCGCAACGAAGTCGGCAACGGCCGTCAGGTGACGCAGGGCGGCAAGGGTAGCGCTCCCATCCACGTCGAGAAAAAGGTCGGCCGCAACGATCCTTGTCCCTGTGGTAGTGGCAAGAAATACAAAAACTGCCACGGACGTGAAGAGTAGGCTGAGAGATGAGAGATGAGAGATGAGAATAAACTAACTCCTAACTCTCTCCTCTCTCATAACCTTATAACCTAAAAAAAAGCGCCGCAATTTCTTGCAGCGCTTTTTTTTATTTCGACATCTGGAAAGATTATTTCACATTCTTAACCAAATCCCAGTTGTCGTCCACCTGCTTTTGCAGGGCGTCAAATTGGTCAACTAACAGTTGGGCGTTTTTGGCCAGGTCGTTTTTGCTCTTGGCCACAACGCGGAGCATCGCAATTTGTGTGTAGAAGTTGCTGCCGTAAATACTTGACGGTTTGTGGAAGTATTTGTAGCAGTTCTCTACAATACCACGGTCAGCGGGAAAACGCTGTGCGATGAGTTGTGCATCGTTGCCTTCCGGAAGCCCAGTCCAGACTTCCTTGCCGTTGATGACAGCCTTCTTGAAGTTGTGCTGTTTGTAACTTGCCAGCATCTGGGTGATTTGTTTGACGTGTTCGGTCATTTCGCCCATTTGGTTTTTGGCATCATTGTAGAACTTCTCGTACGAAGCACCAGCGGGAAGCTTAGCGAGTTCTTCAGGAGTGCAGTTCGCCAATTCGGGAAGGTAGAGCTGATAAATCATATCAACATCCTCTTCATACGACTTCATCACTTTGTCGCGTTCTTTGGCATTTTCAATAAAGTTAAAAATGTCGGAAATGTGTCCCAAAATGATATTGCGTACTTCACTGGCTTTTTTGCCTGCGTTCGCACTATTGAACTTGCCAGCAATGTTGGCATGATTGGCAACCGTTTTGTCATAACTTTCCTGAATACTTTGATACGTATTCGCCGCATCCAAGAAGTACATTGTATATTGCTGGTAGCGGTTGTTGACGTACGGCATCAGGTCGTTGGGCAGTACGGTCTGCAAGTGGTCGAGCACTTCCTCGGAACGTTGCAGTTTGAAAAGGTATTTTTCGGCTACCGCGTCACCGTTGCCGTTGGCTTCACCCGCACGAACTAAAGCGTTGTACTCGTTCACGAGGTCGCGGGCCAACGGCGTGTGCATCGTCATGATGGAGAGAGCTAAACGAACATTGTCTTCCGGATTATATACGCGCGGGTCGTTGAGACCGCCCCATGCGTATTCGTACGCCTGATGTCCTTGAAGGGCATTGGGATTTTTGATGACATCCGGACGAGTGTGGTCGTCGAATTTGTGCATAATGTTGTTGTACAAAACGTCGGTGTTGGAAGAAGTGTTTTTCTTCACCGGCACCAGACGATAGGCGAAACCTTCGTTCTGTAAGTATTCATCGAAACCGAAGTTACGCAACGTAGAAGATGCAAAATAAAGCGGGCGTTCCCAGTTGCTGTTGGCTACCATTTCGAGAACCATCAGGTCGCTGCGCGTCATGGAGTAACCGGCAACTTGGCCGTCGCCGCCCGGAATGGCTTTGTCGCTTGCATTGTAGGTGAAATAGATACGGTCAACGATGTTGGCGGTGTCCATGTCGCTAACGGCGCCGCTGGCAATCACCTTCTCACGGTCCACGTCAATGTAGAAACGGTTGCCGTAGGAACGCAGGTCGGCATGTGACGAACCATCGTAGCCTTCGGATTTGACGGCTTTTAAAAAGTCTTTCAATGCGATCGGATTGCTGTCGTCGTTGCCGGCATAAATCATGTCGCGGGTGCCGTCGCGATACTGCTCCCAAGTAAAGTCGATGGGCAGCGGATCGGATTCGTAGGCTTTGCGTTTCATCTGGTCAACGTACCAACCCGCGGACAGCAGCGACAAATTGCAGTTACGTACGTCCGTACGATAACCTTCAACTTCTTGAGCATACCAAATGGGGAAGGTGTCGTTATCGCCCATCGTGAAGATGATGGCATTCGGTGCGCAGGAGTCGAGATAGGCCTTCGCGGCGGCCAGCGCGGTGTAACGGTTCGAACGATCGTGGTCGTCCCAGTTCTCTTTGGCTAAAACGCCAGGAACCAACAACATACACAATAATGTGATAACTGCGGGTGCGGCGATTTGTACTGCCTTGCTCTTTATTTTTTCAAATAAAGAATAGATGGCATAAACGCCAAAGCCAATCCAGATACAGAAAGCATAGAACGAAGCGGCAAATGCGTAGTCACGTTCACGCGGCTGGTAAGCATACATATTTAAATAAAAGGCAATCGCCAAACCGGTCATCATGAACAATAAGAACACGATGAACGAATTCTTGGTGTCGCGAATGGAATAAAACACCAAACCGATGATGCCGAGAAGCAGCGGTAACATATAATATTTGTTGGTGCCTTTGTTCTTCAGACAGTTGACATCTTGCGGCTGGTCGCCCAAACGTGCGTTGTCAATGAACGGAATGCCGCAAATCCAGTTGCCGTTGACGTTGTCGCCCAAGCCCTGAACGTCGTTCTGGCGGCCGGCGAAATTCCACATGAAGTAACGGAAGTACATG
This sequence comes from Bacteroidales bacterium, assembly GCA_024400775.1. Lineage (GTDB taxonomy): Bacteria > Bacteroidota > Bacteroidia > Bacteroidales > WCHB1-69 > UBA1756. Next base: position 6,112 of record JAKSMF010000102.1, read on the forward strand.
TAGTTGAACTGGTAGCGGTGCATGAAGGTGATGTTGTCGGAATACTCCGGTATTCTCTTCGAATTCATCATCTTCTGCTCTTTCACCTTGTCTTCACCAGCTACCCAGTTGATGTATTCACGTTTGTGACCGGAATCATACATTCTCGGCATGACAACGGTCTGATTGTCGGGATAGCGTGGCTCTTGCTTTACCTGGGTGACAATGTATTTCCCTGAATTGTCATCACGAACATAGACTTTGTCGCCCTCTTCGATGCTGGTATATTGTGAGTTGTAGGTGCGACCGAACAGGAACGGGGTCTGGCCATATTGCTCACGATTCAGGTAGGCCAACAAGGAGACTGCGTCTTCCGGATTGTTTTCGTCGATGGTCGGATTCGCATTGGAACGAATAACCAGTACGAAGAATGTGGAATAACCAATTAGCAGGAAGAAGAAGCAGTATGTTATTGCCGTCAGCACGGTTTTCTTTTTCTTGTAACCTCTGTAAAGGCCAAATGCGATGATGGCGGCAATAAAGAGGAAGAAGATGATGGTGCCGGAGTTGAATGGCAAATGGAAGTTGTTGACAAAGAAAACCTCGAATTTGCCGGCAAAGTTAACCACGTAAGGAATAATGAAGTAAAGTACCAATCCCAAAAGGATGAAGGAGCCGCATACGGAGAGGAAAACTCCCCATTCGGCCATTGAACGGAAGGTGCCTTTCTTGGCGCAGATAATCGTCAGCGGCAGGGTGATAAGCAGCCAGATGGCGAACATGGCGCCGGCGGGGAAGAAGATAGCCGCGATGAATGAGAAAATAGCGACGGCCTGAACCACGCCCCATACGGTTGCCTTTTTCGAGAGCTTGAAATAAACAATCAAAACCACCGCCGGAATTGTCAGCAAGTTCAACAAGTGAACTCCGATGGAAAGTCCTATCAAATAGGCAATTAAGATAATCCAACGGTGCGGGTTCGCTCCGGGTTTGGGATTGTCGTATTCAAAATCCCATTTCAAAATGCACCAAAATACCAATGCCGTGAAGAAGGACGACATGGCATAGACTTCGCCTTCAACAGCGGAAAACCAGAAGGTGTCGGTAAAGGTGTAGGCCAAGCTGCCGACGAGTGCGGAACCGAAAACGGCAATCGCGCGTCCCGTGGTCATTTCGCCACTCTTGGCAACTAATTTACGGCCCAACATGGTGATGGTCCAGAAAAGGAACATGATGGTCAGACCGCTGCAGATTGCTGACAGACAGTTGATGCAGAAAGCCACTTTGGTGACGTCACCGCAAGCAAAAAGGCTGGCCACGCGACCCAGCAGCTGGAACGTGGGTGCTCCAGGCGGGTGCCCAACCAACAATTTGTAGTCTGTGGAAATGTACTCCCCGCAGTCCCACCAGGAGGCGGTCGGCTCTGCTGTCATAATGTAAACAGTAGAGGCCAAAATGCCAATGAGTACACCCAGAATAATGTTAGTCCATTTGTACTGTTTCGTCATTGTAAATCTATCTTGTTGTTTATAAGTGTTTTACAATTATTTGTTGAATTTTTCCTTCAAAACTTTGAGCATGTCGATGGTCATGGTTTCGAGGTTGTAGGTGGGTTTCCAGTTCCATTCGTTGCGGGCGGCGCTGTCGTCCATATAGTTCGGCCAGCTGTCGGCGATGCCCTGTTTCAACGGATCGACATCGTAAGTCATTTCGAAGTTCGGAATGTGCTTTTTGA
>JAKSMF010000103.1 GCA_024400775.1 Bacteroidales bacterium
TGAGTTACGAGCGCTATGGCGGCCGCGTGGATATGGTGGTTGATGGCGGCTACGGCGACAATGTGCCGTCAACGGGAGTGGATTGCACTTCGGGCGAAATAGAGGTCGTTCGTGAAGGCAAAGGCGATATTGAATTATTATACTAATTATTTAATAATAAGGTGTTTAAGAAAATCATCAACACGTTTGGCACGAAATTTCTGGGCGCGGTGCTTAACTTTGCCATCGCCGCTGTGATTTCGCAAGCGGTTGGCGATGTGGGCAAAGGCGAACAGGCGCTCATGCTCACCACCATCACCTTCATCCTGATTTTTTCCGAAATCGTCAGCGGCAGCAGCATCGTTTATCTTGCGCCCAAACACGATTTTTCCAAGCTGGTTCTTCCGTCCTACCTTTGGTCGATATTGGTGGGCCTCGTTTCCGCCGCGGTCATTCCGCTTTTTTACCACGATATGTCCGCCTTTATCGTGCTGAATGTGGGCGTTTTGTCGATTTTCGCATCCCTCAGCGGCGTTAACACTTCGATTTTGATTGGCCGAGAGCGCGTTCCGGCGGCTAACTACGTCAACCTGTGGCAACCTGTCGCCATTCTCATCACATTGTGTATCTGCTACTTCTGTTTCGATATGCTGAATATCACCGCCTACATCATCGCCCTTTATGTGGCGTATGGCGGCAGTTGGCTTTTAGGTGGCATTTTGCTGCATAAAGATTTTAAAAACTTCCGTTTTTTTTCTTTTTCAGAATATAAAAATGTACTAAAAGACCTTTTTAAGTACGGTTTTCTGAATCAAACCGGGCACTTCGTACAATTCTTTAATCTTCGATTAAGTTATTATTTATTAAATACTTACGTTGATGTTGGGAGCACCGGCGTTTTTTCCAACGCCGTCTCTTTGGCGGAGGCCGTCTGGATTATCAGTCGGAGCATCGCTTTAGTGCAATATGCCCGTATAGCCAATTCGGGCGATGGCGACTATGCACGCAAACTAACCCTTGATTTGGCGAAAATCTGTTTCCTGTTGTCCTTGGTGGCTATGGTCTTGCTGGCGTGTTTCCCTGTTGCCTTTTTCACTTGGTTCTTTGGGCCGGAATTCGGGGCAATTCCTTCCATTATTCGAATCCTCGTTCCTGGTACTCTCCTTTACAGCATTTTCCTCATTATCGGTCACTACTATTCCGGAATCGGAAAGTATCAGATGAATACGTTTGCTGCCATTTGCGGACTGCTGTTTACCTTCGTTTGCGGTTATACGCTTATTCCGACATACGGGATTTACGGTGCTTCAATCACGACTACCTGCGCATATGCCTCCAATGCCGTATTTATGGCGGTCTTTTTCTGGAAGCGTTGCCATCTTACTCTTCGCGACTGCGCGATTTCGTTCCGAGATTGCAAAAATTATTACCTGATTTCGAAAGAATATCTACAAAAACGTTTTTCCAATAATTTGAAAACCAATCAATAAAATGCATTTATGAGCAAAATTGCCAAGGCCATTAAGGCATTCGGACTTATTCTGAAACATCCCTATCTGTTGAATCATGTGTTGAATGATGAGGAGGTGAAAAAGAGAGAATTGTTGAAAAAATATGATTTTCCGCAGGGACTTCCCGTAGTTGATATCACAGATCTTTTCCCTGATTTTCAGCAGGTTGTAGATCCCTATGCCTATCTGTCGGGTGCTACCATGCCGACAGATATCGCTCTGTTGAAGTCATTGGCACTAAAACTGAATGTTCACGCCTATTTTGAAATCGGCACGTGGCGCGGAGAAAGCGTGGCTAATGTAGCGGCTGTCGTCCCCGATTGCGTAACGCTGAACTTATCTCATGAAGATATTGTAAAACTCACAGGCTCTGCTGATTACGCAAATCTACATGCGCACTTTTCTAAAAAAATCTCCAACGTGCGACACATTTACGGTGATTCGAAATGTTTTGATTTCACTCCTTTTGCGCGACAGTTCGACATGGTTTTCATTGATGGAGACCACCATTATGAAACGGTAAAATCGGACAGCGCGTCTGTACTTCAACTGCTTAATAATGAGGATTCTGTGATCGTCTGGCATGATTATGCCTACGATCCTGAAAAAATTCGTTGGAGCGTTTTTAAGGGAATTTTAGATGGAATTCCGTCGCAGTTACATCATCGTTTGGTGCATGTTTCTAACACAATGTGCGCGGTTTTACTGCCTGAATCTGTTATGAAAATGCTGGAAACCAAGCATTTGAAACCATACGAAAAACCGTCCCACTATTTCGAGGTGGCTTTGACTGCCAAACACTAAATTTACTGAATCCCGTTATAGACTTGGAGCAGCTGTGCCCCAATCACCGGCATGGAGAAGTGATTTTCGGCATACTCTTTAATTTGCTGAAAATCAAATTCTTGATAGTGATCTAAAAGGTGATTGATGGCATGAAGGAGTGCATCTTCATCCCCGGCGTGCAGCGTGATTCCGCGCGTGTCGTCCATCATTTCGCAAATGCCGCCCACGTCCGTCGTGATGACCGGAAGCCCGCAGGCAAAAGATTCAATGATGACGCACGGCAGATTCTCAAAGTTGGAAAATAGTACGAAAAAGTCGGAATTTTTGTAAAAATCGGTAATCTCGTTTTCCTCTTTTTTGCCATGAAAGACCACAAAGTCCTCCAAATGATGTTCCGAAACGTAGCGCGCCGCCGACGGATTTTCAAAGTCGTTAACTACGTCTAATACAAAGTCTTGGCGTTGTTTTGAGAGCTTTTCCACCACGCGCACAATACCGGAGAAGTTCTTGGCGGCATCGCGCAGGGTTGAAATGTGCAGCAGGCGTTTTTTCTCGTGCGGCGCTTTCACAATGGGATGGAAAATCGCCGTATCCACCACATTCGGTATGCAGCGGAACGGTCGGGTGATGCCGTAATGCTGCATGTTTTTCTGCAAGTCGCAGCTGACGGGCAGAATCACCTCCGCATGATTGGCTATGCTGCGAATCAGACGTTGCACCTTGGGCGTCATCTCTTTTGCGTTCTGCGGTTGGTAAATGGTCCAATGTTCCGTCATAACGTACTTCAAACCAAATCGTTTCCTCCAATATAAAGCCACACGGCCCAAAGGAAGCGCCACATGAAGGTGAACCAAATCCGGGTTGAAAAAGTGCTTTTTGATGTATTTTAATCCCCAATTGTACGCATGAAACAGACGGATGGACGACGGCAACGCAGATGTGGGAATGTGAACATAAACCTGCTTGAAATTGGCATGTTCCACGATTTCAACCTCTCTTTTTTTCACGTTGTCGTCCACGTATGCCGACAGCACAATCGAGTTGACGTCATCGGAAACGGAGCGTATGTGCTTGAAGCAGAAGTTGCCCGACAGCGGCTGCCCCGGTCGGGGAAACCAACTCATCAGGTGCAGCACGTTTTTTTTCGGTTCACTCATATTGTTTTTCATTCCTGCGAATCGGCGGCAAAATTACGAAAAAAGTTGTATTTTTGCCGTTGCGAAAGCCCACAATTCTGCATTTCACAAGATTATGACCGACAAAAAACGCGCTGCCAACAACCGCACCCTCACCCTCACCGATGCCGAACGTCGTGAACTTCGTTCCGTGTTGGTGCCTGAAAGCGAGGTCGCGGAATTGCAAACTTTTGAAAACCAGCTAATTTGCGGTGACCTTCTGCACGTTATATCTGCCCTCCCAAACGAAATCGCGGATTTGATCATCGTTGATCCACCCTATAATCTTTCCAAGAATTTTCACGGCACGGTGTTCAACGCGATGAGTGACAGCCGTTATGAGGAATATCTGCGTACGTGGTTTCACTCGGTTTGTGAGAAACTGAAGCCCGGCGGCTCGCTCTATCTGTGCGGCGACTGGAAATGTACGGCGGCCTTGCAGCGCGTGCTGTCGGAGGAGTTAACCATCATGAACAGAATTACTTGGCAAAGAGAAAAGGGTAGGGGGGCAGCTTCCAACTGGAAAAATGCGATGGAGGATATTTGGTTCGCTGTGAAGAATCCGAAGGATTATTATTTCAATGTGGAAGCGGTGAAAATGAAACGGCGCGTGCTGGCTCCGTATCGTCAGGATGGCGCGCCAAAGGATTGGCAGTCAACAGAAAACGGAAACTTCCGTCTTACCTGCCCCTCCAATTTCTGGGATGATATCAGCGTTCCGTTTTGGTCGATGCCCGAAAATACCGACCATCCCACGCAGAAACCCGAAAAACTGTATGCGAAGTTGATTTTGGCCTCCTCGCGTGAAGGCGACTTGGTGTTTGATCCGTTTGCGGGCAGCGGTACCACCTGCGCTGTCGCTAAAAAGCTGAATCGTAAATATTTAGCGGTGGAAATGAATGAGGAATACTGTCTCTGGACGGCCAAACGTATCCGCACCGCCGATACCGATTCCTCTATACAGGGCTATGCCGACGGCGTCTTTTGGGAAAGAAACAGCAATTTAGTTAGAAGTTAGGAGTGACCAGTTAGCAGTTAGAAATTAGGAATGAGGAAATAGGAATTTTTCGGGGTGCGCGGAATGTATCTATGAAATTTGATTTTTTTTTTTGTAATGTCCTGTATTTGCGTTAGTTATGTATAAATATAGAAAATTATGAAATTTTCATAATTTGTGTATCTATGTTTCCTGATTCTCAATTTTCAATTTTCAATTTTCAATTCTCTCCCCTTACTCGCTATCCACTCTCATCTCTCATCTCTCATCTCTCCTGACTTTCGCCCGGATCCGGCGCGCGTTTTCGCTCGTGTTTTCTTCGATTTTTTCGCAGCAACCACGGATGAGTGAAAGTGCGACTTCGTCAGTATCAGGATTTTCTAAAATTGAGTCGAGGCAGTTGTCTTGTATGAATTCCAAATATACGTTGTAGTTTTTTTCCGAATAATCCAACTTCAAATGGATGGCGCCCGGTTGTTGCATCATGATGGCGGGAATTTCTTCCACCAGGTGAAGAATGCGGTTGAAGATGTCGTCGCCTAATGCGTATTTTTGGCAGAATTGCTCGATTTCGGCATTCATGCGGTGTAAGTCGAAATCGGGATTCTTGATTTCGTATTCCAAAGTACGGATGCGGTTGATAAATGCTTTAGTGACAGGTTTTTGCGGATGCTCGAAAATGTCTTCGGGCGTCCCTTCTTCGTAGATGACGCCATCGTTCATGAAGAAAATGCGCGAACTTACATCGCGGGCGAACTTCATTTCGTGCGTCACAATCAGCATGGTCATGCCCTGTTTCGCCAGTTGTCGGATAACGCTCAGCACTTCGCTCACCATTGTCGGGTCGAGGGCTGAGGTGGGCTCGTCAAACAAGATTACATCCGGCTTCATCGAGAGGCATCGTGCGATGGCGACACGCTGCTTCTGACCGCCCGACAGTTCGCTCGGCATTGCATCGGCCTTTTCCGCCAAACCGACCATGCGCAACAACTCCATCGCTTGCTTCTCCGCATTCTCTTTCGACATCTTCAGCAACTTGATGGGACCAATCGTCACATTGTGCAGAATCGACAGATGGTTGAAAAGGTTGAAACTTTGGAAAACCATGCCCATCTTTTGGCGCACTGCGTTCAAGTCGGTTTTCTTGTCCAAAATGTTGGTCCCGTTGACAATGATTTCACCGCTCGTCGGTTGCTCTAACAGATTGATACAGCGCAGGAAAGTGCTTTTTCCGGTTCCCGAAGGACCGATGATGCTGATGACTTCTCCCTTTTCGATTTCGCAATTCACATCGCGAAGTACAGTAAGCGGACGGGCTGCGTCGGTATAGGTTTTGGAAAGATGTTTGACCGTTATCATGAATTTCTTTTTTTTATTCTAAATTATTGAAATAAAGAATTTTATGTATTGTTAGCGACGTGTGGTTTTCTTGTTGAGATAATCCAGGCCGACGCCGAGCAGCCAGGCGAGAATGAAGTAGATGATGGTGATGATGATGAGCGGGAAGAAGGCGTCGAAGGTGCGGGAACGGATGATGTCGCTGGCTTTGGTGAGGTCCTGAATGGCGATGTAGCCCACGACGGAGGTGTTTTTGATGAGGGAAACGGCTTCGCCTTTGAATACTGGGAAAACGTTGCGGAGGGCCTGAGGCAATACGAAGTTGATGAAGGTGCTGCTTTTGCTGAATCCCAGCGCGCGGCCGGCTTCCACTTGTCCGTGGTCAACCCCCTCAATGCCAGTGCGGAACATTTCGCTGACGTACGCACCGAAGTTCATCGCGAAAGCAATGATCGCCACCCACGTCGCCGTCACTTTCGACGTCGCAAAAGCGATGTAGAACATCACCATCAGGAAAACCAGAATGGGAACGCCGCGCATGATTTCGACGTATGCGATGGCGATGCCGCGGCACAGTTGACGGCGACTCATGCGTAACGCGCAAATCATACAGCCGATGACCGTGCCGAAAAGTATGGCGAAAATGGAGATGAAAATCGTCTCCCATAAACCGTCAACCAGCAGTTTCCAGCGCTGTTCCGCGATGATGTTTTTCTCGAAACCACTTTTTAATTTACTCCATAAACCATTGTCGTTCATTGCTTTACTATCTGCTGAACGCCCAATGCACGCTGAGCCGCTCATGTAGTATGGGTCGGAGAAAAGCACGCTTTTGGAACGCTCTTCCGTTACGGCCATAAAGCAGGCAATCATATCGGCTTTTCCCGTGACGAGGGTCGGAATTGTAGAACTGAATTCGTAGGCTTTTAGTTCTATCGGCCGTCCGATGTATTCGGCAAAACGATATGCCAGTTCGGTCGTCAGACCGGCAAATTCACCATCTTTGATGAAAGTTGCCGGAAAATCGTTGTCTAACGTGGCAACCCGGATCGGCGTGCCAGTGGTGGGAATGTTGATTTTTGGCATTTTCGCTGTCAGCACTTTGTCGGTCATCCAACGTTCTCGAATTTCATTCAGCAGTCCGCTTTTCTCGATTTCTGCAAGAAACTGGTTGAATTGCGCGCACAATTCGGTATCGTTGTGGCGAAAAGCCATCGCGATAGGCATGTGGTCGGGGAGAGTGAAGTTGACCTGCATCCCGCGGCCCGTTATGTTTGCGCCGACAATTGAGGCACTGTCCAAAACGGCGTAGTCAGCCAGCCCCTTTTCAACGGCTGTCAGCAGCTCCGGACAGCTGGTCATTCGCATCATTTCGCTATTCTTGCATTCCTTGGTCACTTTAAGGTCTTGAACGCTGCCTAATAGGACGGCGACTTTGCCCTCTGCAAGTTCGTCAAGGCTTTTCGGAATCTTCGTTTCGTGTTTGTTCTCGCATGCACTAAAAAGAATCGTGCTTGCCAGCATGATAACGAGAAAGGCGAAAGAAATGTGTTTTTTCTTAAAAAACAAAGTGAAAATGTTTACCATTTCAAGAATGACTTTACAAAAGACTTGTTGATTTATAAAATATAATTGATAATTATAAGTTATTGATTATCAATTATTTATTGTTTTATTGATTAACTCGATGGCCTGAAAGTTACGAGGGCAGAGGAAGTCGATCA
>JAKSMF010000104.1 GCA_024400775.1 Bacteroidales bacterium
AACTGTTCCAGCTCTTCTTTTAATATTTCTTCAAGGCCAGCGTATGTCTTTGCTACAAATTTCTGTGTATCAGTCATTTCGAGTATTTTATTTTCTTTCTATGCGGGTGATGAAGTCGCGCGCTTCTTCGTACATGTTGTTCATCATTTCGGTTTTGTCGCCGGGAGCGAAACGGGCATATTCACAATCATCTAACGTTTTGGTGAACTGTGCGATATCTTCATCGCTCATGCCTTTTTCGGTCAGTTTCCCCCGGACGACGTCGATGGAGAGGTCGGCGAGCGGAATACGGAATTTGTGTCCGATATAATCCCACAGCGCATGCGAAATCTCTTCGTAAAATGCTGCGTCATTGCCGGCATTCATCAGCTTTTGTGCCTTTTTCAGTCGGCGGGCGGCTGTTCGATTCGCGTGTTTTACCTTCTTTAGGGTAGGGTCCTTCTTGTTTTTCGCCTTTTGGATGATACGAATCAGAACCAAAACCAGAATTAAAACGATGATGAGTGCGGGGATGATGACGAAAAGCACCCAATATTTGGCGAAGAAGGATTTGATGCCGCCGACGACGTCGGTTGTGCCGTCGTCTTCCTTTGCTTTGTCTTTGTGCTTGATTTTCACGCCTTCACCGACTACCTTCATGGTGCATTTTTCGGTAGTTAGCGTTTTGTAGGTTTGGGAAGAAGGATCGAAGTATGAGATTGTGGTTGAAGGAATTACGTAAGTGCCGTTTTGACGTGGGATGAGAACGTATTTGAGGGTCCGTTTCCCGCCGATTCCGCCGGAAGTGGTTACGTTGTCGTCAATAATCGGGTCGGTGACATCGAAACTTGATGGAAAGTTAAATTCCGGTATGTCAGCCAGTTGTATGGCGCCTTTGCCCGACAATGTTACGGTGAAGTCGGCGGCATCGTTGACGTTGATTTCTGTTGGCGAGAGGGTAGAGGTGAGGTCGAATTTCCCGACCAATCCGCTGAAGTCGTCGGGTTTTCCTTGTTTGGGTAATGCTTTTACGTTGAGTGTGACGGCATTGGATTGGATGTGCTTTTCGGTCGGCGTCGCCCAAAAGCCGCTGCCGGTCAGCATGGTCATATTGAGTGAAAGTGGCGTGATGGAAAGTGTGCCGCTTTTTTGCGGAGCAGCAGCGGTTTTGTAGATTTCATAAACGGAATAACGTTTCCCGTCAATGGTTTCCGTATTCTCTTTCAGTTTGGCGTTCGGGTCGTCCAAGCGGTAGGTCCATAAGTCGGTTTGTTGTGGCAGTTTGACGTCGTCTGCTTGCCATTGATATACGTTGCTGGTATAGAGTTTATAGGTAACGGTGACGACTTCGCCTTGGTAGGGGGACGGATTGGAGACGGTGGCTCTGACGAAGACGTCGGCTTTGCCTTGCGGTGTGGGCTGGCGTTGCCGTTCGCCCCATGGATCAGAAAAGAAATCCTCAAACGGATCGTGTCTGCGTTGGCGCGTCGGTTGCGTCTGTTGATCCTCTTTCGTTACTTCGATACTGACGGAATTGCTCTTTACGTTTTTGCCGCCTATATTGCACGTGACTCCCGGAATGGTCTGCTTCCCAACCTTCGTCGGCTTGAGAACGTAGGTGAAAGTGACTGAGTATGAGGAAGTCTGCTGTCCGTTAATAACACTGATGGATTGGGAGCTGCTTTGTGAAGGACCGGCGAGTTTCGTAAACGGGCCGAAGTCGGTGGATGCGACTTTACCGTTTTGGTCGATGGTAACGCTATATTGAAATTGCTGGTTGATACCGACTTTGGCGGGAGCTTGTGCCGTGCAGCCTTGTGCCCGACCGGCGGCAAGTGCCGCTAACGTGATGAATAATAATGTGAAAATCTTTTTCATGATATGCGCCTTTCTGCTTTATTTTGTTGGTTTACCAGTCTTTATCCATATTTTGTCTTTGAGTTGCCTTGAAAAGCTGCTGCTGTTTTTGCTGAATGTCTTTATCGTTCTGTTTCAGCGCATTAAGTTGTCGTTCGGTGGCTTTCTGTTCGTCGCTTTTGGGCTTTTGCGTGGTCCCTTGGCCCTGTTTTCCCTGCTTTTTCTCTTTGTCGCCATCGCCATTTTGACCTTGTTGCTGCTGCTTTTGCTGGTCTTCTTGCTGGCCTTGATCGGAATCTTTTTTCTGGTCGCCCTCTTTCTTTTCTCCTTGACCAGATTGATTCATCTGTTGCTGTTGGTCTTTGCGTTCTTGCTGCTGGTCTTGGCCATTCTGACCTTGTTGTTGGCCATTCTGATTCTGTTGGCCTTGTTGGCCGTCATTCCCATTCTGGCCTTGTTGATTTTGACCTTGTCCGTTGTTGCCGCCGCCGCCATTCCCGCCTTTGGGAAGCAATTTCTGTGCGTAGGTGAGATTGTATTTGGCGTCAAAGTCTGATGGGTGTAGGCGCAGGCATGATTTGTAGGATTCGATTGCCGCTTGGTATTGGTTGTAAGCGAGGTTTTTCAAAGAATCATTGCTTTGGAAATCAGCAAGTTCCATCAAGAATTTGCCGTTGGCGAGATGTGCGTTGCCTATATTGTAATGCACGTCGGCGGAAAGCTTTTCGTTGGGTTTGAGTTGAAGTAAGGAGTCGGCCAAGCGCGGAATCGAGTCGTAGTTCCCGATGCGGTAGTTGGCATCAATTTGGTCGAAAAGCGACTGCTTGAAGAAGTCGGGATATTTTTTTGCAGCTGCTTTATAAGTTTCAAGTGCTTGATGGTAAAGAGAATCCGCTTCGGCAGGCAGCTCGTACGGATTTGCCCCGTTGCTTAGAGAGTCGGCATGAACGAACTTGCTGTTAGCGCTGGCCAACATCGGATTCTGCTGTTCTTCGTCGGTTGGATGATTGCAGCTCACTGTCAGCAAACCGATGACTGCAAGCAATATAGCGGTTTTCATCTTGTTCTTGCGTAAAGGTTTGGTCATGAGGAGAAATCCATCGACGAGCAGAAGAATGAGCCCGAGTACTAATGGATACTGGTATTGTGATTCGTATGTTTTGAGTTTGATCTTGCCGAAATCGCTTTTTGCCATTTGGTCGATTTCGTCAAAAAGTTCGTCGAAGCTGGCGTGGACATTTTCGGCGTGGGTGTATGAGCCACCGCCTTTTTCTGCTATATCTTTCAAAATCTGTTCGTTAAGTTTAGTGACGACAGGGCGTCCGTCGCTGTCTCTTTTCACGTCTTTGCCATCAGGAATGGTGGCACCGGTGGTTGTGCCTATACCAATAGTGAAAATGAGGATGCCGTGCTGGTTGAGTTGGGTTGCTGCTGCGACGGCGTCTGGCGCGTGATCTTCACCATCGGAAATGAGGATGATGGCTTTCTGCACTTGTGCCGAAGTGTCTTGCTCGCCAGGGACTTGCTCTGCGGAGAGCGAGACACCCATGGCAGCTGCGGAGCGGTAGAGTGCATCTGACAAGTTTGTCCCTTGGATTTTTATCTTATTGGTGTTTAATAAGTTGATTGAATTTTTGGCAGCTTCGTAGTCGGTGGTGGCAGGTAGTGCAACCTCGGCAGAACCGGCAAAGATGACCGCACCGACGCGGTTGCCTCCCATCTTGTTGATACAGTGGTTGATAGCCATTTTGCAGGCATCCAAACGTGTCGGCTTGACATCCTGCGCGTTCATACTTTTGGAAACGTCAAGACAGAAAAGGACATCTACACCACTACGGTCGGCGGTGATTTCCTTGCCCGGTGTTTGCGGATTGGCGGCGGCAATAATCAAAAACGCAAGGGCAAGCATGCAGAGTGCGAACTTGACGTGCGGCATGATTTTCCGCCGTTGAGGCATCAGTTTTGCCAACAATTCCGGGTCCACTTGTTTGCGTATGCGGTGCCGGTCGATAAAAAACAACGCAATATATCCGCCAATTAAGAATAAAATAATTAGCAATAAGTATAGAAGTTGCTGATTTTCAAAGCGTAACATGTTATTATGGTGCTTTATTTTTAGTGCGCAAAGGTAAAAGAATTTTATGAAATATTCTCGCGTGCGCGAAATTTTATTGTTAGATGTGAAAAATGCCGTATTTTTGCAGCACGATGAATTTCCAACAGTTTCGTGAAATTTTTGGGGCAAACGGCTATGTGTCGAAACACGATTTCGCCACGTCGGATTGCAGTTTTGACAAAAACAGTCTTACGCGTTGGTGTGCGAACGGCTATTTGGTCAAGATGCGAAATGGCTTTTATGTGTTCCCTGAATTTTTGAAAAATCCTGATTTCCTGTATTTTATCGCATCCCGAATTTATCCCGAGTCGTATGTCAGTCTCTATTCTGCATTGATTTTTCACGGCTATATTCCTTCACATTTGCAGTCGCAAGTGAATTGCGTTACGCGTCAAAAGACGAAAGAGTTCCGCACGGTAATCGGTGATTTCGATTTCCGAAAAATGAAGGATGAACTCCATTTCGGTTTTGAAATGATGGGTGAGGCCCCCTTCCGTTTCCCGATGGCGACTCCAGAAAAAGCCTTGTTGGATATGTTTTATCTTTTCCCGGAATATTACGGAACGGAGCAGTCAATACGGCGGTTTGCGATAGAGGAGAAACGCTTGTTTGAAGATTGGAATTCAATGCGGATGTTTGAATATTTGCAACTATTTGACAATAAAGCGCTTGAATCGAGGGTCGCCCTTTTTGCTCGCATGTATGGTTTGTAGAATTTGCCTTTTGTCTCTTTTTTTGATTTTTTGTAATTCTTTTTTGTAAAAAAATCGTATTTTTGCCGCTCATTTTTTAACGACAACTGGAATGTAGAATTTTGCAATATCCGTAAAAGGAAAGGAGGTGATAAATGGTTGACACCATTAGCTTTGGCGTGCTGAAATGGCATCATATTACGAATCCCACGGTGGAAGACATGGACTTCTTGAAGAACAACTTCCATTTTCACCCCTTGGATATTGAAGACTGTTACAGCTTTGTTCAGCGTCCTAAGATTGACGTTTACGATGACTACTATTTTTTAGTATTGCATTTCCCATTGATTGATGCGCGTACTAATTTAGTGAAAACAGAAGAGACCAAAATCTTCTGGGGACACGATTTTTTGATTACTGTTGGCAACTCGCATTACGTTGTGCAAGACCTCTTTAACCTTACCAAGATGGATCCTGAGGAGATGGAGGACGATGAGCAAATCGGTGGTACAAGCGATGGTATTTTGTATAAGGTCTTGTACCGAATGATGAAGGAGACCTTCCTTTTGGTGGAGCGTCTCGGCACCGAACTCGAAGCCATCAATCGAGACCTTTTCAGCCGTAAATCCGAAAAGACCATTGAACGGATGTCAATCTTTCGTAAAAATATCATTCAGCTGAATACTATGTTCAAGCCGCAACTTCGTCTGTTTCACCTGTTTGAATCGGGTGATGTAAAGGGTTATGTGGAAGATATGGAGGACTACTGGGGTAACATCCTCGACTTTTACCAGAAAATGTGGGATATGGTTGATGACTATGGCGAATTGGTGGCCGGCTTGTCCAGCACGTTTGACTCGTTGCAGACCAACCGTACAAACGAAATCATGCGCGTGCTGACGCTGATATCAACGATTGTACTCCCGTTGACCTTTTTCACAGGACTTTATGGGATGAATGTAGGACTTCCATTCGCGGATAAGGCCTGGGCGTTTTGGGGCGTCATGGGCGTTTGTGTGCTGACAGTCATTTTCTTGCTCATCTTCTTAAAGCGAAAACGCTGGATGTGAGTGGGTTAAGAGCTGGGGGCCTCATTTTGGTGGGCCATGTTCAGCTTCTTGTTACAGTAAGTCAAAGCCGACGCGTTGGATCTTCTCCAAGTTGTCAATCTTCTTCAGTTGGTTTATCAGTTCGTTGAGGGATTTGACGTTTTCGATGTAAAGCATTAATTCTCCGGTAAATACGCCGTTCTTGGTGGCAATGTTCAGTGAGCGGATGTTGAGGTTGTGTTGCGAAGAAATGATGTCGATGATCTCTTTAATCATGCCTTTTTTGTCGAAACCTTCCAACTTGATTCCGGAAAGGAAGGCGATTTCACGCTCTTTGCGCCATTTTGCCTTAACGATGCGGTTGCCGAATTTCGACATCTGCTCAATAGCTTCCGGACAGTTGGTGCGGTGTACCACGATTTCATCGCTTGAGGTCTGAAAGCCAACGACTTGGTCGCCTGGAATGGGCTGACAACATGGTGCAATGACATGCTTGATTTTTTCAGAAGACGACTCGTCCAGCATGAAAATTTCTGGATTCTTCTCCAACTCTTCATCAATAAGCGTTTCCAATGACTTTTCGTTCAGCGCGTTTGTGACAGTTTTTTGGAATGTCTCGAGATTCTTGTTCTTTTCTTCCGAAAGAATTTGCGCTACCCTTTCCTTTGATAACTTCTTGTCGGCCACATAGTTCCAAAATTCAAAAGGCGAACGGATTTTGGTGGCGGACTGTATCTTTCCAATATTTTGTGGCGTAAAGTCATAATTCAGCTCTTTAAAGATGCCTTCCAGAATGCGCATTCCGTCCTGCGAATATTTCTTCTGTTCGAGTTTGATGGCTTCCTTAATGCGCTCTTTGGCGCGTGTGGTTTTCACAAAATCAAACCATTCTGTTGTCGGATGCTGGTTCTTCGAGGTGATGATTTCCACCTGATCGCCATTTTTCAGTACATAATTTCTGGGTACGATATTGGAGTTTACTTTTCCGCCTAAACACTTGTTACCCAGATTGGTATGTAAATCGTAAGCAAAGTCCAGTACGGTGGCGCCTGCGTTGAGTGTGCGCATGTCGCCTTTCGGTGTGAAGACATACACTTCCTTCAAATCAAGGTTTAGTTTGATTTCATTCAAGAAGTCGAGGGCACTGCTGTCGTCGCTTTTCAGAATGGCTCTGATCTTTATGAGCCAATCCTCCACGCGGTTGTCGTATTCTTTCGGCGTGCGGCCGACCTCTTTGTATTTGTAGTGCGCGGCGAAACCACGTTCGGCGATTTCGTCCATACGGCGAGAACGGATTTGTACTTCTATCCATTTCCCGCTGTTGCCCATGACGGTGGTGTGCAGTGCCTGATAGCCGTTCGGCTTCGGATTGGTAAGGAAGTCACGGATGCGGTCGGGCTTGTTGTGTGGATATATCTTGCTGACAATCCGGAATATATCCCAGCAGCGTTTGACCTCTTCCTGCGGTTCGGCATCAAAGACAAATCGCACTGCGAAAACGTCGTAAACATCCTCGAACTGACAGTTTTGTCTTTTCATTTTTTGATAAATGGAGCAGATGGACTTGGTGCGGCCGGAGGTCTGTGCGATGATGCCTTCCTCTTTCAATTGTTCTTCAATAGGAATCACGAAATCCTTGATCATGGTTTCACGTGTCTTTTCCGTGTCCTTTAACTTGTTGTAAATCAACAGAGCTCCTTCGTAGTTGCTCTTGTCTTCGCTCTTCTCCATCGTAGGAAGCGCACGCTCGAAGTCGTCGAGAATCGGCAACATCGCCGAAATGGCACCTTCCGATGCCGT
>JAKSMF010000105.1 GCA_024400775.1 Bacteroidales bacterium
ATCGGTAATGGTTACATCTCCCGACTTTTCTGCGAGCACGGCTTCTGCTTCTGCTATCGAATGACAGCCGGCAGTCAATTCTAAAAAGGGTGTTTTTTTTATAAAGCCCTGCAATTGTTTCATGGCCAAAGGTTCATCATCAAGAGCTAAGCAAGTTATCATTTAATTGGTATGATTAATTTTACAAAATATTCATTTTCAGCATCTTGCACATCGTACAAATATTGCTTGGGGTAGATCAAATCCAATCTTTTCCGTAAGCTGTCCAAACCGAAACCGGATGACTTCACATTCGGCTTTACCATAGGTTTGCTGTTGCGAATTTCGCAGCAAATTTGATTGTTTTTAACGGCGATATTAACGTAAACATAAGAGTTTGTATTGTACGAAACCCCAAATTTAAATGCATTTTCTACTAAATTTGTAAATATGGCGGGGGCGATCTTCACATTGGGAACGGGTTCCGGCACATCAAATCGCACGTCCACTGTGTTCAGATAGCGCAGTTCCATTAAGGAAATGTAACTATGTAAGATCTTGATTTCTTTTTGCAAATCCACCCAGTTCTCATTGATTTCATGATACATATATCGCAATAACTGGGCCAGTAACCGGACGGCTTCTTGCGCTTTTTCCGGATCTTCTCCAATCAGCGCGTGAATGTTGTTGAGCGTATTCATCTGAAAATGAGGATTCAACTGATATTTCAACAATTTCAGTTCCGCATCCGTCTTCTCCTTCTCAATTTCTTTGTGTTCTCGTTCACGAATTGCGGTAAAAGCAACGAAAAGAATGGCGGAAGAAACGATAAAGACCATGAAGCAGAGAATGAAACAGTAGAGCCAGCGAACCCACTGCAAAACCATACCGGAAGTTCTCAAATTACCATGAGAATAGACCAAATCGGCAGTTTTTTCCATGTCAGTCAACGGCAACAAAGGCCGAAAAAAGATACTCCAAATGCACGATACGGAAATCACAATTGCAAGAGAACCAAGCAAGTAGTACCATAATCGGTGCGTTTTTGTGTATATGGGGAACAGCACGTAGGCAACGACAATATAAACCACAAAGAACGGAATCGTACGAGGAAGTAGCTGAATATCAAAAAACAACTCGGCACTATTGTAGCTATATGCCATACAAAAATAACAAATAATGCATAAAAAGCAGATGAATGTTGCCAAATAGGTGCGAAAAACGCTCTTAAATAATCTCTTATTTGTTCTTAAAGCCATACTTGAAGCCAATGTAGTAAACATTCTCAGGATCAGACACTTGAATTTCGTTATCCATGCGAAAGAACAGGCCGATTGTGTTGCCCTGATTCAACTTGTAGTCCCAGCCCAAAATCGTGCGGAAATTGTCAATAAAATGGTTGTTTTTCTTGTAAAGCCGCAAAAAGAATTCCGTTGAGGCATAAATGCTCATCGGTTTGCCGAAAAACGCATATTCAAACTGCAGTCGATTACGCAGATAGGTCTTCGGATTGAACTTAGGATCGGAGCGTAGCTCATCGTAAAAAGTGGATTGCACACGCATGCGAAAACTCAACTTGAACTGCCAAATTTTTTCAGAATACGTCAAGGTCCCATGAATGCGCCCACGGTGTTCGGCAGTTCCCAATTGATTGTATAACAAATAATTGGCACCCACGGCGACTTTCAGCCTTTTTTTCAAAAAAGAGTAGTCAAACGCAGCCCCGATCTTCAATCGATCAAAATGGGTTAGACACTGGTTAAAACGTCCTTCCGCCTCCGCATTAAAGTTGAAACCTTTGGTGATTTTCTGCTCAAAACCGATGTTAAGCAGACCGCCAAAGTCATGCGATTGCGCGCGCAAACAGCACGGCAACAGCAACAACGCACAAACCAATATAAACCGCAAGCGACGCACAGCAACCATTATTTCATGAAATCCTTGTGTTTCACCATCATATCAATGGTGTTGGGCTCGTCGGAGGTCGGTTCGTAATAGACCTTGATGTACGCAACATCACGCAAAAAGTCAATGTGACCGATTTCCAACTTGTTAATTGTCAGTCCTGTACGCTCTTCGATGTCGGCTTTCAGCTCTTCCTCGCGCCCCAGCTTTATCAACTCGATTTTGTCATAAAGAATGATTTTTGCCGGTTTTGGCTTCGCACCGAACAGACCATCCACCACAGCTACAATCGTCACAATCAAAGCATTGGTTATCAGAAGATTAACCAATCCTTCCGACTGCCCTAAACCGTTGATGACGGAAATGCCGATGGTAACGAAAAGGTAGGTCATTTCGCGAATCGGGACCATCTCCGTGCGATAGCGAATCATGCCGAAAATGGCGAAAAGTCCTAACGCAAAGCCCATGCCGAGATTGACATTGTTAAGCAAAAACATCAGCATAAAGACCGTTACGCTGAAAAGAATGAATGTGTAGTAATAGTCTTTCCGTTTGGCTTTCCTATAATAGAAAAAATGGACTAACAGCCAGCATACCAATAAGTTCAAGGCGAAAAACAACCCGAAGGTGAAAAGTTCTTCCTTCAAAAAGATCGGCGTGTTAAGCCAACTGTGGGCAGAGCCGACAATGGTTCCGGGAATATCACCGGCAGCGTGAGCCGCGGCATCGGTAGCACTCACCGTATTTTCCGCGGAATCTACGATGGCCTTAATTTGATCAGGGGAAAAAACTCCCCCATTGGCTTGTAATAGCATAACTATTTGTTAATTAGTCGGTTAATATATCTTAATTTTCTTTTGTATCGATTCATCTTGGCATCCGGACGAGTAAGCACGGTCCCCAGACAATATTTGCTTACACGCTTAGGCCTAATACGCATATTTTCAAGTAATTTTTTGAAAAAAGAGGGGCAATTACCGTCTTGTTTCAGTTCAATAATCACCAATTCGGGAATGCTGTTTGAAATGCCGGTCACACGATTATGAAAAGCAATGTGCGAGTCAATGGTGAGGCGTTCTGTTCTTTGGTTATTCACCAAAGTAATTCTGTCAAAGGAATTTTCCACCTGAGGCATCAAGTTTTCGACATGGTAATGAAGTTTGTCCGTCACAAAAGCGCGGGCGGTTTCATTGGTCAGCATATTGTCATAGGCCTCGATGGGGAGTTGCGTTCGTTTTTTCTTGGTGCGTTTTTTGTTGTTTTTATTCTTGATTTCGCAAAAGCACTCCTGTGTTTCGCAATAGATGCGTGCCCGGAGTTTCTGGCGTGTCAGCTTGCCATCCTGATGCGCCACATACATTTGCACATCGGGAGTGTCGTAATAAAGTGTTTGATAATGAGCGTATTTCTTGCCATTTCGAGCTTGCGCCAAATAGTCGGATTTGAGTTGCGACAGGATTTCCGGCAACTGCGAAAGCGTCACCAAATACTTGGAATCAACGCGGTTCATCAACTTCACCGACTTCATTTCTTCCAAGGAAATAGTTTGGAAATCCTGCAACAAATCATCCAAAACGCACATCATCACTTTTCGGGCGAGGTAATATATTCAAAAACCTTGGTGGTTTCCAGTTTGCCGTTCGGCAAATAGTTGTATTGCTTGCTTTTGCGACCGTTGGCGTCGTATTCGAAAGTGCGAATGTGAGCCACCTTGTTTTTCGCGTCAAACTCGATCTGTTTCACGCACTTGCCATGTTCGTTGTACTCGAAGGTGATTCTGTATTTCTGCCCATAATTGGCATATTCGATTTCCTCTACTTTCTGGCCTTTTTCGTTGTAGGTGGTCACGTGATCCAGGTAACGGGTATTCGTACTTGCGTTTGTATTCCACTCTTTGATGGTTAGATTCTTGCGTTGCTGCTGCTTTGAAGTAGTTTGTGCCGAAACGACGACACCGGCTGACAAAAAGCAGAAAGCAAGAATTATATATCTGATTTTCAACAAAAGAAACAACTTCACTATCACTTAAAGGATTACATTAAAATCTTCCAATTCGTATATCTGTCCGGCTTCGGAAATGGTGATGCTTTGAAACAATGGTGACGGTACCTCGTTCAAATCTTCGGTAAAGGTATAAACTTCGTAACTTCCTGGGACGAGTTGCTGAAAATAGTAGTAACCGTCGGCGCCGACGCGCACGTCATCGAAATGATAGTTCTCCCCTACTCGACGAATATAGACGCGCTGTTCGTATGCGGGCCCACTGCCACGCGGGCTGCCGTTGTGGTAATAGGCAGCATTGATTTTGCCACGCACCATTGAAGTCCCGTACGCCTTCCCTTCGTGCGTGTAAATTGTTGGCACAGAGACCGTTTCTCCATTATGGACTTCTACCGTTTCAGCGACTGCGATTTTTTCTCCGGAAGGAAGAATTGAATAGGCGAATACCGTATAAGTGCCTTTTTTCAAATACTTGAAACGGTAGCTGCCGTCAGGACCGGTTTCCATATCATCTCCGTAAAGTTGTTCATCGCCATAAACGATGAAAACGTCAACTTTGGCACCGGCAATCGTATCAACGGCGAGCGAATAATTGTCGTTATCGTGCAAAACCGTCATGATCTTGCCCTCGATGGTTGCCGTTCCGCCTTCGCCTTCATCCTTGTTGCAAGCAGTAAAAAACAGCGCAAACAAGGTCAAAAAAGCAAAAAAAGATAGGTGTTTTTTCATTAAATGTAGAAATATTTATAAGTTACAAAAGAACGAATTTTATTTGATATATAGATGCTTTTAGTAAAAAAATGATTTTACAGCCAGATAAGAATTTAGTAAAATGTAGATTATTGAGCACTAATGGAAGTGCCGTTACCAGAAGTAGTAGCTGATGCACCCACATAAAGTCCGTGCCAATTGGCTGTGCCACTGATGGTTGGATTGGTGAAAAGTGAATAGGAGCCAGAGATGACATCGGGGCTGGTGAAGATGAAGCTGGCGCTGGAGCCGCCGCCTCCCGGGGGACGCAGGTCGGCAGTGCTGCTCATAAAGCCGCTGCCGCTGACCGAAGCGGGGTGAGCGTAAATCATAACGGGATTGCCACCGCTGTTTTTGATGCAGTAGGTGTTGCCGCCGGAAACGGTCGGTGCGAGGTACTTCTGACCGTTAAGATAAGTAGGATTGTCGAGTAACGCCATGCCGCCGCCCGGACCGCCGCCACTACCGCTGCTGGCGCGATAAGCGATGACGGTGGCCCCACCGATTTGCAGATGTCCCTGCGTACCGCCCATGCCGTCGGTGTTGGCATCGATGGCCTCTTCCGTGCCGGCAGCGATGATTACGCCGCCGTTATATTGCGAGTAGGCCCCGTTGCAGTCGATGCCATCATTGCCACGCGCGTAGGCCCACACGTAGCCACCGTTGACTTCGATATGGTTGGCGCAGTTGATGGCATCATCGTAGGCATTGGCTTCCACGAAACCGCCATTGATGTAAATGCCATCCTTACTTTCGATGGCCTCTCCTGTCGGGTCGCCCGAAGTTTGTGCACAATAGGAAGAGAGGTGTCCGCTGTTGATGTAGATGTTGCCCAAACATTTTAAGCCTTTGGGGTTGCAGTATTTGGTGGAACTGCTGCCACCGGGCCACCAGCCGCCACCGCCACCACTGCCTGAAATCGGTGCGCCAGACGTCATTATGTC
The DNA here is from genome assembly GCA_024400775.1 of Bacteroidales bacterium. Lineage (GTDB taxonomy): Bacteria > Bacteroidota > Bacteroidia > Bacteroidales > WCHB1-69 > UBA1756. The sequence goes on from JAKSMF010000105.1 coordinate 5,580, forward strand.
AATGTCAATCAGGTCGTTATCGCCGCCCTGCACACCGATGGTGCAGATGCCGTCCACTTTGATGCCACGACCGCCCGTGCCCGTACTTTGGCAGTCGATGATGCCGGCAGTCACAGTAAGGTCGCCGTCGGCTTTGATGCAGACGGGACCATATCCGTCGGTGGTGTTTCCGGAAGTGTAAGTGGTGCCGCTGCCCTGCGTTTTGAGGGTGAACGTGCCACCGCCAATCGTAAGGCCTCCCGTACTTGAAATACATCGACCACCAGTGTTTGTGCTTGTGCAGGTAATGGTGTGATTGCCGCCGGTGATGTTGAGCGTACCATCTGCCTTAATGCCAGAGCAATACGCAGGGTCGCCGTTGGTCACGACCGTTGAACCGGAGGCCGTAATGTTGGTGGTGCCCCCGGCAATCAGCATTGAGACATCCGATTTCAAACCCTTGCTCACATTGCCGGAAAGCGTCATCGTCAATTGTCCGTCATTGACCGTGAGATTGTTGTCGGCGGTTATGCCTCTGCCATCGACACCCGAAACCGTAATATCGAAAATTCCGTCATTAACGACAATGTTTTGATCACCGGAAATGCCCTTGCTTTCTTGTCCGGAAGCAGTCACATGGAATGAGCCTCCGTTGATGACTATGTCACCGTCAGCGGAAAAGCCTTTGCTTTCGTTACCAGAAGCGGTGAGCGTAACGTCGGTGATACCAGCTGCGTCATTTACTTCGATATAACCGTTGCTTTTAACACAACTGGCTGAATACGAGTCACTTTGATTAACGGCATTGGTGTATGTACCACCATTCCCGGCTACTGAAATGTTCAAAAGGCCACCATTAATAATGACGTTGCCGTCGGCGTTAATGCCTTTGCCGCCCTGCGCGGCATTGCTCATAACGACCGTTAGTTCGGCATCACCATTGATGATGACGTTGCCATCGCTCTTGATGCCAGTGCAATGCGACGGATCACCGGAAGTGACAACCGTTGCGCCGGAGCCATTGATGGTGACAGATCCACCATCAAGAGTGACACCCTGATCTCCTTTTATCCCTTTTGATTTTTCACCGGAAATCGTAATACCGACTGTGCCGCCGCTAATCAAAACGGTGCTGTCGCACGTCATCCCTTTGCCGTCAGCAGCAGAAATATTGATGTTGACATCTCCACCGCCGATTTCGATGAAACCGCGGTCACCGTCGATGCCGGTTTTGGCATTTTCAATGTCAAGCGTGCCGGTATATATCTGGAAGTAATCGGCGTGCAGGCCGTCAGTTATTGCGCTGTTAACGTGGATGTTACCGCTAAGTATGCGGATGTAGTCGTTGCTGAAGATGCCGTGTTTGACACCGCCCGTGACGTTCAGCGTGCCGTTACCGGAGAATACGATCTGGCCTTCGCTGTCGAAGGCGGCCTTATCCACCAACACGTCACCGCCGCTTTGCGCCAACATGCTGTTATTCTCAAGTGTCACAGAGAGTTTCACATCATCCACGAGCTTAATGGCTGCACCTGATGGATTCGTAATGCTCACTCCGCGCAGAATCATGGTCAGCCGGTGATCGCTGTGAACGAGCAGCGAGCCGTCGTCGGTGCTGCCAGAAAGACAATAAATAATGTCCTGCGTACCGGAGGCCGCATTTACTGTGACATCGGCTCCGTTGGCCGTAACCGTCACTCCCCGACTGGCCCACGGATTGATGATGGATGCGCTGTTGCCATTATAAGTAATGTAGATGATTTCGCCAGTATCGACTTGCGCGTCCTG
>JAKSMF010000106.1 GCA_024400775.1 Bacteroidales bacterium
GACGCGAAGAAGGACGCGAAGAAGGACGACAACGCCTGCTCGAGACCGCCAGAAATCTCTTAAAGATGGGCATCCCATTAGACGACGTGGCTCAAGCAACTGGCCTTAGCGTGGAAGAGCTTCAGCCGCTTTTGTGACCTACATATACAAGGTTAAAGGGCATCATTCCGTGACTTTTTAATGGAGGGTCAAAGGGTCGGAGGACTTTTTTAATTGAAAATTGAAAACTGAGAATTGGGAATTAAGGTCGGAGGGCAAAGGACGAGGGGAAACAAGTAGAATAAAAGAGAAATTTTCTTTTAATTTCCTCAAAATTTCCTGCTCATTTCCTCTACCCGCCAAAGGCGGAAACATCACAGCGAAGCCGTACATTATTTGCTGTTACACAAAAAATCTCTTCGCTTACGCACGCAAAAACAGGCACGCGGGGAATTTGGCCGAAGTCGTTTTTAGGAAAGAGGTACCAAGCAAGCATTTCCACGGTATTGATTTCAACCGGCAATATGTTAGAAGCCGCACAACGTATGGCACTATCGGCCCGGGAGGAAGCGGCAGCGATGGGAGCGAGCACAAGGCACACGCAGTGGGCATACGGCGGTTGGCCGCGAAGCCGAGTAAAGCGGACAGCGCGCAGGCCGCCCAAAAGGATGGCATCACCACTCTCCTGCACTAACTCAACTATGACACTTTTCTGACACCACGCTAAACGTAGATAATCAGGCCGGAGATGGCACTGCAGACGATGAGAAGAATCGGGCTTTTTCGGAAGAAAAAGGCAGCGATGAACACCGCGGCGAAGATGACGATGCTCGCAATGACTTCAAACGGCGACGTGCCGAAGGTTTCGGGCGTAACCAAAACGATGGCAGCGGCAGCCACAAGTCCGACAACGGCGGGGCGGAGCACCTTGAACACATTGGCAACCAACGGATTATCTTTGTTTTTTTGTAAAAATTTGCATACCAAAAGCATCAGCAAAAGTGGCAACAGGATGACGGCGAAGGAGGCGATGCAAGCGCCCAACACGCCAAGCCAGGGCGCATAACCCGCATTCACCACCGCCGTGTAGCCGGAATAGGTCGCTACGTTGATGCCCAGCGGTCCGGGCGTGGCCTGGCTAACGGCGACTATGTCGGTAAACTCCTGGGCCGTAAGCCAATGCTGCTGCTCCACCACTTCGCCATGAATCAGCGAGAGCATTGCGTAGCCGCCGCCGAAGTTGAAGATGCCGATTTTGCAGAAGGTGTAGAAAAGCCGCCAGAAAATCATTGCCGAGCCTCCTTTCTTCGCAAAAGCATTCCGTATATCAGGCCACCAACGATTGCCGCCAGCACCACCCAAATGGGAGAAACGCCCAAACAGGCAATCAACACGGCCGCCAGCACCGGAATCCAAAGCGTCTTCCAGGTGATGCCCGCCGTTTTCGCCATTTTGAACACCGGAGCGGCAATCAGCGCCACCACCGCAGGGCGAACGCCTTTGAAGATACTGTCAACAATGTGATTTCCAGCAAAATAGCGAAAGAAAACCGCGAGCAGCAAAATAATGAGAATGGGCATAAAGATGTTGCCTAAAACGGAAATGACGGCGCCCTGCCAACCACGCAACCGCTGTCCGACGCTCGACGCCATATTGGCGGCAAAAATGCCCGGCATCGCCTGCGACAAGGAAAGCAAGTCCAAAAACTCCTCCTTCGACAGCCACCCGTGCCGATCCACCAACTCCTTCTCCATCAACGGAATCATGGCATAGCCGCCACCGATGGTAAAGGTGCCGATTTTCAAAAAAGACCAGAAGAGCGTGGTTAACTTTGCATCAGACATTTTCCAATTCTTAATCATCAATTGTAATCAACTGATTATCAATTCCATAATCAACATTTTCAGGCAACAGCGGAGATTCATCCACATATCTTCCGATATGGTGACTGACGTGCGTAAGGTAGGCATGCTCCGGCTTCAGCTCCTTGATGATGGCCAATGCCTGGGCCAAATTGAAGTGAGAATAGTGTTCTTCTTTCCGTAACGCATTTATCACCAACACTTTCAATCCGTACAATTTCCTTTTTTCGGTTTCAGAAATAAAGCTGGCATCGGTGATGTAGCCGAAATTGCGAATGCGGTAGCCGAAAATCGGCAAGGTCATGTGGCGCACTTTGATGGGAATAACTTCAATTCCTTTCACCACAAACGGGTCTGGAGTAATCGGATTCAGCGCGAGCGTCGGCACGCCGGGGTACTTGTTCGCGCTGAACGCATACGAATACTCTTTTTCAATGGCCTTCATCACGCGCGGCTGTCCATAAATATTCAGCGTCTCCTTCATCATAAAGTTGATGGGGCGCACATCGTCGATGCCGCCGGTGTGGTCTTTATGTTCGTGCGTCAGCAACAGCGCATCCAAGCGTGTGTTGCCGCAACGCAGCATTTGTTGCCGCAGGTCGGGGCCGGCATCAATGAGAATGTGGACACCATCGACGACCACTAACGCGGAGGTGCGCAGACGGTGGTCGCGCTCGTCGGTGCTGGTGCAGACCGGACAGGTGCAACCGATAATCGGGACACCCTGCGAAGTACCTGTACCTAAAAGTCTTACTTGCATTGCAACAGTTTTTCTTTCAAAATACGCATTCCGACGGTAGCCTTTTCGCGGATAAATTCCACACGGCGCGTAACGGGCTGCACTTCTTTCGGATCAATCAAATAGATCGGGCAGTTGGGTTTGGCGTAATACAGCAAGCCCGCCGCCGGATAAACATTCAGCGACGTACCGATAACCACCAGGATATCAGCTTTTTCCACTTCTTCGGCAGCTTCCGACAGCAATGGGACATCCTCACCGAACCAAACGATAAACGGTCGTGTCATGCCGCCGTCGGGACTTTTTCTGCCGTATTCATACTCTTCGTAACCGATATCTTCCACGAAGCGTTTCCCGCGTTCGCTACACACCTTCGTCAACTCGCCGTGCAGGTGGATCACTTTCGACGAGCCGCCTCTTTCGTGCAGATTATCAATATTTTGCGTAACAACGGTAACATCAAAATATTGCTCCAGTTCGCCAATAATTTTATGGGCATCGTTCGGTTCCGCCACCTTCAACTTTTGGCGAAGCATATTGTAAAACTGCACCATCAGCGCCGGGTTCACGTCCCAAGCCTCAATGGTCGCAACTTCCGACACATTGTAATTTTCCCACAGTCCGTCGCTATCGCGGAACGTCTTGATGCCGCTTTCGGCACTGACACCCGCTCCCGTCAAAACCACTAACTTTTTCATAGTAAATTATTTACCAATAAAAATCAATTAAATAATAGAGTTGCAAAAATACAATAAAATTAGGATATCTGCCGAAGGGGGAATAGGAGAATTTCTAAAAAAAGAAGAGGAACGGACTAAAATTTCTCCCATAAAATTCCCAGTTTTTCCATTCTGACTATGAAATATTTTAGCATATTATTCACAATATACTGATTATCAATATAAAGTATTTTCTTATTTTTAATAATAATGAGTGTGATTTTTACTTAATTTATTTATATTTGCAGAAATTTTTTCGCTGTGAATACTCTCAAAATCTTCCTCAATCCTCTTACTGACTTCGGCTTCAAGAAAATCTTTGGCACACCAGAAAACAAACATCTGCTCATCGGCTTCCTCAACGCGTTTATCCCCGAGCACGCGGCCCGCATCACCGACGTGCAATATCTTTCCACCGAGCATTTCGGAGGGAACCCGTTGGAAAAGAAGGTGGTCTTCGACCTTTACTGCACCGATCAGGACGGCGGGCACTTCATCATTGAGATGCAGCGTGGGAAACAGAACTTCTTCGCAGAAAGGGTCTTCACCTACCTCTGCCGAATCGTCAGCGAGACGGCGGAAAAGGGCGACCGCCGGTACTCAGTACCGCGCATCATCTCATTCAACATCCTCGACTTCAACGCCCCGGAATTCAGCGGCAGGGACAATTTCTTTTGGAGGGTTCAGCTCCCAGCCGACGACAACGAGATTTTTATGCAGAAAATAGCCTTTTACTTTGTAGAATTGAGTAAATTTGCAGCGCGAAAAAAGCAGGGAGATTTCGAGAGTGAACGCGAGCGCTGGCTCTACCTGCTCAAGCACATTGCGGAGATGACCGAGGAAGAGGCCTACGCGGTAGCCAACAGCGAAATCCTCCGCAAGTTCGTCAGCGAATGCAGAATTGAAAAACTGAATACCATGGAAAAAAAAGACTATGAAAAGAGCATTTTAGAATACGAAGACGTGCGCGAAGCCATTGAATGCGAGCGCCGCGATTCATTGGCCGAAGGGGAAATGGCAGGCATGGCGAAAGGTATTGAGAAAGGTATCGAAAAAGGGCAGACTAAACGCAATATGGAAATTGTAACCAACATGTTGTCCAAAGGGTTTGATATCGAGACAATTGCTGACATAACGAATCTATCTATGACTGAAATATACGCCATAAAACAGCAAACAGCCTCCCTTTAGCAAAAGTCTCCAACCACAAACCAGGTGTAAACACACACGACAAAAAAGATTACCGGTGTCCGATAAAACTTTTTTTGAGGACAAAAGGAAGGGCTGATTTCTGTTTGGGGAATGAACAATCTGCTTGGGGAGAATGTTTGTTTAGAGAAATCACAAACAACCCATAAAATCCCACCCCATGAACATTTACGACATTAAAGCCATCAAGCGCGAAAACGGACAGGACGTAGAAGTCCCGATGAGCGAGTTCAAAGACAAAGTCCTTCTAATTGTAAACACCGCCACAGGCTGTGGTCTCACGCCACAGTACGAAGCGTTGGAAACGCTTTACCGCAAGTATAAAAATCGCGGTTTTGTCATCCTGGATTTCCCCTGCAACCAGTTTATGGAACAGGCGAGTGGCAGCGATGAAGATATAAACAGCTTCTGTACAGCTCGTTACGATACAACCTTCCCTCGCTTTAAGAAAATCGACGTAAACGGTTCCCATGAAGCCCCATTATATAAGTTCTTGAAGCAGGCGGCACCCAAACGCGAAGGAAAAAAGAGTTTCATGCTCTCCATCACCTCACGTGTCAACGGCAAAAGCACGCTGGCAAGCGACATCAAATGGAATTTTGAGAAGTTTCTGGTCGCCCGTGATGGCCAAGTGGTGAAACGGTTCGAACCCACGACCACGCCCGAGCAGGTTGAAAGTTCGGTACTGGCACTGCTGTAAATGAATCCTGGCGTCATTGTCCTTAGGTAGCATCGAAACAGAAATCTCCTTCGTATTTCTTGTTTCCCGCCTACGGCGAAAATAATTTTCAATTCAAAGAATTATCAAAACCGAAGAAAAAATCTTCCGGCAACGCACACGCCAATCTCTACTCCAGTCCGCTGCGCTTCAGCAGAGCATCGATTTTCGGTGCACGACCACGGAAACGAACGTACAAATCCATCGCCTTTTCGGAACCACCTTTTGAAAGGATGTTGCGAACGTAGGAATCGGCGACCTCCTTGTTATAGACACCCTTTTCCTTGAATAACGAAAACGCGTCTGCATCAAGCACTTCCGCCCATTTGTAGCCATAGTAGCCCGCGGCATATCCGCCTGAGAAAATGTGCGAAAACGCAGTGCTGATGCACGCGCCGTCAACTACCGGCAGCAATTCCGTCTTCTTAATCGCCTTGCGCTCTGCCACCAACACATCATCCACCTTTTTCGGATCGCAGGTGTGCCACATCATATCCAACAAACCAAAAGTCAACTGGCGACAGCAGGCATAACCCGACTGGAAATTTTCAAAATCCTGAATCTTCTGCACCAGCGTGTCGGGAATAACCTCGCCCGTCACATAATGAAAAGCGAATTTGCTGAGGAACTCCTTCTCCGTGGACCAATTTTCCAACAACTGTGAGGGCAGCTCCACAAAGTCACGCGCTACGCTCGTGCCGGAAAGACTGTTGTAAGTCACCTCCGACAACATACCGTGCAAAGAGTGGCCAAATTCGTGCATAAAGGTGCGTACTTCGTTGAACGTCAGCAATGAAGGCGCGTCCGCCGTCGAAGGCGTGAAGTTCATCACCAACGATACCAACGGACGGGTGTCTTTGCCATGCGCATCCACCGACTGCTCGCGGAAAGCGGTCATCCAGGCGCCACCACGTTTGCTGTCGCGCGGATGGAAATCCAAATACAATACCGCCATAAACTGCTCGCCACGGTACACTTCATACACCTTGACGTCCGGATGATAAACCTGAATCTTATCGTTCGGTACAAAATGCAGACCGAACAGGTCGGTCGCCAATCCGAAAACGCCGTCAATCACATTCTCCAATTTGAAATAAGGCTTCAACATCTCGTCATTGACGTTGAACAGCGACGTTTTATACTTTTCTGCATAATAGGCAAAATCCCAACGCTGGATTTTTTCTTTAAAACCCAAAGATTCCGCATATTTCTGCAAATCCTTCATCTCTTTCTTCGCCACCGGATAAGCATGTTTCAGCAGTTTTTCCTCCAAATCATACACATTCTTCGCATTTTCTGCCATGCGATCCTCCAAAACGTAAGCGGCATAATTTTCATAGCCCAGCAACAATGCCAACGAATCGCGCAACGTCACAATCTCCTTCACAATTTCCTGATTGTCGTGCTGTCCCTGATAAGCGCGGGTATTGTAGTGCATGTAAAACTCATGGCGTAGCTCGCGGTTGTCGGCATAAGTCAGAATAGCCAGACACGACGGCATGGAAAGGTCAAACAGCCAGCCTTCCTGCCCCTTTTTCGCGGCTTTGTCGTGGGCAATCGCTAATGCGGAGGCCGGAATGCCGCTCAACAGACTTTCGTCCGTAATCAGCTTGCTGTACGCGTTGACAGCGGCTAACACGTTCTGACCGAACGCCAAAGAAAGGGTGGAAAGGCGCATACTATATTCGCGGAACTTCTCCTTCTCCGTCTGTCCCAAATTCGCCCCCTGACGCACAAATGCCTTGTAGGTGTTTTCCAGCAGCATCGTCTGCTCCGGTGTCAACTCACCATGATGCTCGTAAACATATTTCACACGGTTGAACAACGCGGGATCAAGGTATAAATCGTTGTAAAATGACGTCAACGCAGGACTGACCTCTTCCGCTATTTTCTGCATGCCGTCCGACGTATTCGCCTCCAAAAGATTGAAGAAAATGCCCGAAATGTCATACGGGAAATGTGCTGATGCATTGCACGCAGGGC
>JAKSMF010000107.1 GCA_024400775.1 Bacteroidales bacterium
CATGTGTTCGATACGGAACAAGCCGATACCTTCAGCGCCGAAGTTGACAGCGTTCTGTGCATCTTCCGGAGTATCAGCGTTGGTACGGACGCCCATGCCCTGATATTTGGCAACGATGCTCATGAATTCTTGGAAGCGCGGGTTTTCGGAGGAGTCGATCATCTTGACGGCTTCGCCATAAACGTAACCCTTAGCGCCGTTCAAAGCGAGGGTGTCGCCTTCTTTGTAAACCTTACCATCGATGGTGACGGTGCGGGCATCCATATCGATTTTGATGGCGTCGCAACCGACGATGCAGCATTTACCCCAACCACGGGCAACGAGAGCAGCGTGAGAGGTCATACCGCCACGAGCGGTGAGGATACCATCGGCAGAACGCATACCTTCAACGTCTTCCGGGTTGGTTTCTTCACGAACGAGGATGTTTTTGATTTTCTTGGAGGTGTATTCCTTGGAAGTTTCGCTGTCGAGAGCGATAACGCCGACGGCGCCGCCAGGACCTGCGGGCAGACCTTTGGCGATAACGGTGTGCTTCTTTTCGTCAGCAGCTTCCAAAATGGGGTGCAACAGCTCGTCCATCTGGGCGGGTTGGAGGCGCATCACGACTTCCTTATCGTCGATACGGCCTTCGTGCAACATATCGAGAGCCATGTTCAAAGCGGCGATACCGGTACGTTTACCAACGCGGCACTGCAACATATAAAGCTGGCCTTCTTGGATGGTGAACTCGATATCCAACATATCTTTGTAGCTGTTTTCCAAGATGTTGCGGATGTCGCAGAGTTCTTTGTAAGTTTCGGGCATCAGTTCCTGCATGGAGTGGAGATGCTTGTTCTGTTCGTTCTTGGTGTCGTCGTTCAACGGGTTGGGGGTACGGATACCAGCCACAACGTCTTCGCCCTGAGCGTTGATCAACCATTCGCCGTAGAACTGGTTTTCACCGGTAGCGGGGTTACGGGTGAAGGCAACGCCGGTAGCGGAAGTTTCGCCCATGTTGCCGAAAACCATGGCCTGTACGTTAACTGCGGTACCCCAGTCATCCGGAATACCTTCGATACGACGGTAAGAGATAGCCTTCTGACCGTTCCAGCTCTTGAAGACGGCCTTGATACCACCTTCCATCTGCAACTTGGCGTCATCCGGGAATTCGGTGCCGAGTTTTTCCTTGATGGTAGCTTTGAAAGCGGTAGCCAGTTCGAGCAATTCGTTGGCTTTGATTTCGGTATCTGATTTGTAACCTTTCTTTGCTTTGTATTCGTCGAGCATGTCATCCAAAATTTTGCGGATGCCCTTGCCTTCGACGGGGGCGATACCTTCGGCCTTTTCCATGACGACGTCGGCGTACATCATGATCAAACGGCGATAGGAGTCATAAACGAAGCGTTCGTTGCCGGTTTTCTTGATCAAACCGGGGAGGGTCTTGGAGCTAAGACCGATATTGAGGACGGTGTCCATCATGCCGGGCATGGAGGTACGGGCGCCGGAGCGGCAGGAGACCAACAGCGGATTTTCAGGATCGTCATATTTTCTACCCATGATTTTCTCAACATTCTCCATGGCTTTCCAAACGTCGGCCATCAAGGTGTCGGGAAGTTGGCAGTTGTTTGCATAGTAAGCGGTGCAGCATTCGGTAGTGATAGTCAAGCCGGCGGGAACAGGAAGACCCAGCAAGCACATCTCAGCGAGGTTGGCACCCTTGCCACCTAGGAGATTTTTCATGTCGGCTTTACCTTCAGCGGTCTTTCCGCCAAAGGTGTAAACGTACTTTACATTACTCATTTTCAATGATTTAAATTAATAAAATGATGATTATTTATCTTCTAAAAAAACGAGTGCAAAATTACATGAAAATCCCGAATATTTTATAGCAAAAAAATTAAAATAGTAAAAAATAATACCTAATAAAATTGTATTTTTGCAACCCAATTTTTAAAAGATGAAAAAGGCACTTTTTATAGGTTTGATGCTGTGCGGCATCGTTATGGCGAAAGCCCAGAACTTTGACCAATATTTTGAAAATAAGACATTACGTATCAACTACATACACGCTGGCGACGTACGCAGTGAAAAGATTGTGTTGAAGGAATACCACGCGGGTGGCATCTGGAGCGGCACACGTGCCTATCTCAACGAGCCCAATCGTTACGGAGACATTCTGTTTGAGGCCTTCGACTCCATCTCTGGCCAGACCATCTTCACCCGCAGCTACGACTGCCTCTTCAACGAGTACCGCACCACCGCACAGGCGCTGAATGAAAGCAAGGAATTTGAAGAGTGCATCAACATGCCTTTCCCGAAAAACACCATTAAATACTCCTTCACCTGTTTCAACCGCAAAGGCGAGGGCACCGTTCTTTGTTCCGGCATCTACAACCCGCAAAGCACCAAGACCGAACCTTTCCAGAAAGAGTTCAAAGTCATGGACTTACATAAAGGCGGCAATCCAGAGAACTGTCTTGACATCTTGTTCATCCCCGACGGCTATTCCAAAGACGACCGAGGCAAACTCGATACCGACCTCAAGAACTTCACCGACTACATCAAAAACTGCTCGCCCTACAAGGAGAATCTGGACCGCGTCAACATCCACGCCATCAAGTGTTTCTCACAAGAATCCGGCATTACCGACCCGAACAACCACATTTTCCGCAAAACCACCATCGGCAGTTCGTACAACACCTTGCAAACCGACCGCTACCTGATGTGCGAAAATGTATGGACCATGTACGAAGTCGCCGACGACTGTCCGTTTGACGTCATCGTAATCATTTGCAACTCACCGAAATACGGTGGTGGCGGCATCTTCAACTTTTACGCTACCGTATGCAATGGCGCACCGCAGGCCGACTTTGTCGTGGTTCACGAAATGGGGCACCTCATCGGCGGGCTGGCCGACGAATACTACACTTCCGAAACCAGCGTCACCGACTATTTCCCGGAAGGCATCGAACCGAAGGAGCCCAATGTCACCACGTTGGTGGACTTTGATTCAAAGTGGGCATCCATGGTTTCTCCCGGCACGCCCATCCCTACCCCGGCGACGAAAGAATATAACGAGCGCGTCGGCGTTTTCGAAGGCGCCGGCTACGTCGCAGAAGGCGTTTATCGTCCTTGGCAAAACTGCTCTATGAAAGAGGTCATCTACGACAATTTTTGCCCCGTCTGCAAAAAAGTCCTCACCGAAATCTTCGACTACTACTCCAACCGCTAACATTCCCTCTCCCCTTCTTTTTTCACCTTTGAAATTACAAACTTAAAACATATAACACAATGAGTATCACAAAATTAGACCAAATCATCGAATTGGTAAAGACCAAACCTCAAAAACGCTTAATTGCTGCTTATGCTAACGACGCCCACACCATTGAAGCCGTCCACAACGCCGTAAAGATGGGCGTAGTGAAAGCCACCCTCGTCGGCGACGAAGCCACGATTAAGAAAGTATGCGCCGAAAACAACATCGACGTCAACGATTTCACCATCATTCAGGAAGCCGACGAAAACAAGGCAGCAGCGAAGGCATGTGAAATCATCAACAATGGCGAGGGCGACATTTTGATGAAGGGTCTTCTCTCTACCGACAAATACATGCGCGCCATTTTGAACAAGGAACGCGGATTGATGCCTGGTCCGAAAGCGGTTCTTTCACACGTTACCGTTATCGAAACTCCTCGTTATCACAAACTTATCGTTTGCGGCGACGTTGCCATCATTCCGGCACCCGACCTTAACCAAAAGATAGCCATCACCAACTACCTGGTGAACACGGCTCGCACCGCTTTGCAGATTGAGAAACCGAAAGTTGCAGTTTTGGCTGCCACCGAGCAGGTGCTTCCCGCCATGCCGGCCTGCGTTGACGCATGCATCATCAGCAAGATGGGCGAACGCGGACAGATTAAGAACGCCGTCATCGACGGACCGCTCGGCGTTGACCTTGCCATCGATATGGAATGTGTTAAGATCAAGGGTGTGAAGAGCGAAGTTGCGGGTGATGCCGACTGCATCGTATTCCCGAACATCGAAACGGGCAACGTATTCTACAAATGCAACACCAAACTCGCCGGTGCCGAACTCGGTGCTATGGTTGTTGGTGCGAAGGTTCCGTGCGTTCTCTCATCACGCGGTGACTCCACCAAAACGAAACTCTACTCCATCGCTTTGGCAGCCGCTTCCGCAAAATAATAAGAATGAAAAAGAAACTATTCGTGATTAGTCTCGTGGCCGCTTCGGTGCTAGCCGGCTGCCACAAAGGTCCGAAACTCACCGACTCAGACAAGGTGGACCAGAACAATATTCTCCAACTCTACAGTGCGGCGTACGATGCCGACAAGGATGCGATGACCGCCACGGCCGCCTTCCGCATCGACCACCGCAGTGGCGACCTGCTCCGCCTGACCGACGACTCCAAAGTCACCGTCAACGGCGATGAAATGGAGATGGGCGACGAGGGCGCATACACACGCAACCTCAACAAGTTTGGGAAGAAGACCAAGTTCAACTACACCAATAACAAGGGTGAAAGTTTTGCCAACGAGCTAATCACCAATACGATAGAATTCAATCAGGAGAATATCACGCTCAGCAAGACCACGCGGTCGGCCATCGTCATCAAGGCTGAACCCTTCACCGATTTCGAAAGCGTAAGTTGCATGCTGACCAAGGGCGACGAAAACGTAGAAATCGACCTTGGTTTTGAAGACGGGCGCCTCATCGTTGAACCCGACATGCTGGCCAGCGTTCAAGCCGGCACATACGACGCTCGCTTGGTTCGCAAAAACTACAGCGACAAAGTCAACGCCCTCGACCGTGGTGGTTTGTGGGAGAGCAAATATATTTCCAAATCTAAAAAAATCACTATCAAATGAAAACTACCTTAAGAACACATACCTGTGGCGAACTCAACGCCAGCAACGTCGGCGAAAAGGTGACGCTTTGCGGTTGGATTCAGAAAATCAGAAAGTTAGGCGGTATGACATTCATCGACCTGCGCGACCGTTATGGGCTCACGCAGCTCGCCTTCAACGCCGAGACCAATCCTGACCTCTGCAAACAGATTGAGCCTTTCGGTCGCGAATGGGTCATCCAGGTCACCGGCACCGTTGCCGAACGCTACAGCAAAAACAAAAACATCCCGACGGGCGACATCGAAATCCTTGCCGAAGAGATTACCGTTCTCAACGAGTCCATCACCCCTCCGTTCACCATTGAAGACGAATCCGACGGTGGTGATGAGCTCCGTATGAAGTACCGTTACCTCGACTTACGTCGTAACCCGGTGAAGAACAATCTGTTGTTCCGCCACAAACTGGGTATTGCCATCCGCAACTACATGAACAAAATCGGTTTTGTGGAAATCGAAACCCCGATGTTGGTGAACTCCACCCCGGAAGGCGCACGCGACTTTGTGGTTCCCTCGCGCCTCAGCCACGGTGAATTCTACGCACTCCCCCAGTCACCGCAAACCTTCAAGCAGCTGCTGATGGTTTCTGGCTTCGACCGTTATTTCCAGATTGTGAAGTGCTTCCGCGATGAAGACCTCCGCGCCGACCGTCAGCCCGAATTCACCCAAATCGACTGCGAAATGTCGTTCGTCTCCCAAGAAGACGTGCTTCAAACCTTTGAAGGCCTGATCAAATACATCTTTAAAGAAATAAAAGGTATCGACATCGAGCCCATCGAACGCATGACGTGGCACGACGCCATGAAATATTATGGTAGCGATAAGCCTGACGCTCGTTTCGGAATGCGCTTTGTGGAACTCAACAACGTATTGAAACACAAAGATTTCAAAGTATTTAACGAAGCCGAACTCGTAGTTGGCATTGTGGCCAAAGGTTGCGGCAACTACTCCCGCAAACAGTTAGACGAACTCACCAACTTCGTCAAACGCCCGCAAGTCGGTGCTAACGGTTTGGTGTATGTTTTGTGCCAGGAAGACGGCAACTTCAAATCCTCTGTTGATAAGTTCTACGATCAGAACGACCTCAAGGCCGTAGCGAAAGAGTGCGGTGCCGAAGCCGGTGACCTCATTCTCATCATGGCTGGTCCGCGCCAGAAAACGCAGACACAGCTCTGCGCGCTCCGTCTGGAGATGGGCAGCCGCCTTGGCTTGCGCAAAGCCGGCGAGTACAAGTTATTGTGGGTCATTGACTTTCCGTTGTTGGAATGGGACGAGGAGACGCAGCGTTACTATGCGATGCACCATCCGTTTACCGCTCCGAAGCCAGAACACGAAAGCATGTTGGAAAGCAATCCGGGCGCAGTCAACGCCAACGCTTACGACTTGGTCATCAACGGTACCGAAGTGGGTGGTGGTTCCATCCGTATCCACAACAAGGAATTACAGAAACGCATGTTTAAGGCACTGGGATTCAGCGAAGAAGAGGCCCAGAAGCAGTTCGGATTCCTGATGAACGCATTCCAGTATGGTGCGCCGCCGCATGGTGGTTTGGCCTTCGGTTTCGACCGTATGTGTTCTGTCTTATGCGATGCAGACACCATCCGCGACTTTATCGCATTCCCGAAGAACAACGCCGCCCGCGACATGATGCTCGGGGCGCCCACTCCGATTTCCGACCTTCAACTCAAAGAGTTAGGACTGAAATAATCCTTCCGAAACATTCGAAGAACAATCTTCGATTTCACAAAAAAATCGTGAATCCCGACCTCAGGTATTCACGATTTTTTGTTAAGGTGACTTCTAATTAAAACTAATTGATTTTCAAGAATATATAACGTAAAATGGCACGATTTTCGTCATTGTTTTCCTGTTTTGTTAAAAAAGGATCAATTTGACAGAATCAATATTTTCGATCCGATTCCAACTGCAATATATCTCTTCGATCAAAACGTTTTTTTATTAAAAAAATTTGATATAAATCTTTGACAATCAAATAATTATTTGTATATTTGCGGAAAAATTGAACGGCATTGAAATGAAAAAGCAAATCTACAAACGGACCGGAAACTGCGGATTATTTGATTTGGAAGAGAACACCGCAAAATTGGGCTCACTTGGCAATCCCTTGGAAAAATTGTTGAAAGTGGTTGATTTCGAGATGTTTAGAGAAACCCTTGAAGCGGGGCTTTACAAAGAAAAACTGACGAATGTCGGAGCGAAACCATACGATTACGTGCTGATGTTCAAAATTCTCGTGCTGCAGCGCATGTACAATCTGAGCG
>JAKSMF010000108.1 GCA_024400775.1 Bacteroidales bacterium
CGTAAATGGTTTCCGGGCCGAAGCTCATAGCGGTGACGTTGAATGAGTTGCGGTGGATGAGCTTGGTGGGGTCGGCTTCCATCAACTGGCAGATGGCGTTGATGGCGTCGGGCATGTACATCATGTCCATGAGGGTGCCTTCTTTCAACGGGCAGGTGAACTTGCCTTCTTTGATGGCTGCATAGTAGATTTCAACGGCATAGTCCGTGGTGCCGCCGCCGGGAAGGGTGACGTTGGAGATGATGCCGGGGAAACGTACCGAACGTGTGTCAACGCCGAAACGTTTGTGATAGTAGTCGCTCAACAATTCGCCGGTGACTTTTGTGACGCCGTAGATGGTCTTCGGACGCTGGATGGTATCCTGCGGTGTGCCGTCGTGCGGGGTTTCGGGACCGAAAGCGCCGATTGAACTCGGAGTGAAAACGGCAGTGTGGAGTTCGCGAGCCACTTCCAAGCAGTTCAGCAATGCGCCAATACCGATGTTCCAACCCAACATGGGATTGAGTTCTGCCTTGGCAGACAAAATAGCCGCCAGGTTGAAGATGGTGTCAATGTCGTATTTTTTTACCGCAGCAGCGATGTCTTCTGCCTTGGTGGCATCAATCTTGCAGGAAGGACCGGCTTCTGCTAACTCGGGACGAAGAGGGAATACCAAGTCACTGGCAACAACGTTGTCGCTGCCATAAATCTTACGGAATGCGGGAGTTAATTCGGAACCGATCTGGCCGGATGCTCCAATGATTAAAATTCTTTTCATGTTTTTATGATTTTTTGGTTATTTTAAAAAATGAGGTGCAAAAATACAAAATTATTACTTATGTTTTTTAGCATAAAATCTATTTTTTAAGAGAAAATAAGCGACTGTTAATAGTTCGATAAAAGTTGTAAATTTGCCCCGTGATTTTAATAGGATGAAACGCCATTTAATTTGCTGTTTTTTAGTGATTTGTGGAATGCTTTTCGCGGCTTGTTCGCATAGCGGCGACGCTGTTCGCCCGACTGTGCCGCCCGCGCAGGCTCCCGACACCGTCGCTGTTGCCCCCCAAGAGGTGTTCACAATCGTCGGTACGGGCGATATTTTGCTGGGAATGAATTGGCCCGAAAACGCAGCTCGTCTGCTTCCGATGGACGGCATCCACCTTTTTGACAGCGTGCGTGACATCCTGCAAAATGCGGATGTCGCTTTCGGCAACCTGGAAGGCGTCCTACTCGACACCGGCGGAATCCCCAAACCACCGCCGCCACCACCCACGCCGTGCTACCGTTTCAGAATGCCCGAAAAGTATGTCGGACTTTTGTTAGATGCTGGTTATGATTTCGTTAGCGTCGCCAACAACCATGTGATGGACTTCGGCGCCGAGGCCCGTCAGCACACCATCGATGTTCTGGATTCTGTCGGATTAGCGTGTGCGGGCTCGTTTACGAAAAAGTTTTCCGTCATTGAACGCGCAGGTGTGAGATTCGGTCTTTGCGCTTTCTCTGCAAATGCCGGCTGCACCAGCTTTTTCGATGAAAATGCGGCGGCCAAAATTATCGAGGAGGTCCAGAAACAATGTGATATCGTGATTGCTTCTATTCATGCTGGAAACGAGGGTGTTAACTATCGTCACGTGCCTTTCGAAAGCGAATACCGCATGGCGGATCCCGTCGGCGACGTTCATCATTTCGCCCATGCCTGCATTGATGCCGGCGCCGATGTCGTTTTCGGGCACGGACCGCACGTCGCCCGCGCCGTCGAACTTTACCAAAACCGCATTATCGCCTACAGCCTTGGCAATTTCTGTACCCCTTACGGAATGAGTTTGAGCAGCTCGTGCGGCATTGCCCCGATGTTGCAGGTCTCCGTCGATCGCGAAGGAAATTTTGTGGAAGGTCGCATCCACGCGATTGAGCAGGGGTGGGGCAGGGGGCCGCGTTTGGACCAACAGCGCCGCGTGATTGCTGAGATACAGGAACTTACAACCGCTGATTTTCCCGATACAAAACTGAAAATCGCCACCGACGGCCTTATAACCAAAAAGCAGTGATGGAACGCGCGTTGCACATCTTTAATCCCGACCACGATTTGGCGCTGGCGCATGGTACAAATCACTATGTATCACCTGCTTCCGCACTTGAGTTCGCACGCGATTGCGCTGCCTTGCCGCTCTGGTTTTCGCAGAAGGCTTCGGTTTTAATGCCTACAACCCATCTGCCTGAAAATTTTTTGCACATCCTTCAAAAATGTGGCCTCCCCATATCTTTGATAACGGATACGCAAATGGCTGATTGTCAGTGGAAAATTTTTCCGTGGGGCTGGAATTACAACCTCTATCAACAATTGCTGAAAATGGGTGTTCCGGCTCAAAATTTGCCTGCTGCGGAGGCACTGAACGCCATCCGGCTGCTTTCGCACCGCCGCCTGACGATTGCAGCGATGGATTTTCTGCGTGATTCTTTGACAATGACGATGGAATTGCCCCCATCTCCTATTGAGTTGACTGATATTGAGAATGTTGAAGAATTTGTCCGTCAACATGGTGTCGTGGTTTTGAAAATGCCGTGGTCTGGTAGTGGACGCGGTTTGCGGAAGATTGTGGGCGAAATGTCCACGCACCAGCGGGGGTGGGCATTGCAGTCCATCCGCAAGTACGGATGTGTTTTGGGGGAATTGTATCATTCAGTGGTTCAGGATTTTGCCATGGAATTTGGGTGCGGTGCCGGTGTCGAGTTCTGTGGCTATTCGCTTTTTAGCACCCACAATGGTGTCTATCAGGAAAATCACCTCCTTCCCGATGTCGCCATCGAAGCGGAATTGGCAAAATACGTCGGCCGTGATGCGCTGCATGCCTGTCGTCAGCGGTTGACGGCTTTCTTGCAGCAAAACGTTGCGCCTGTATATGATGGCCCAGTGGGCGTGGATATGTTTGTCTATCAGAAAGATAACGCTTACTTCATCAATCCTGTGGTGGAGCTGAATATTCGTATGACGATGGGGTTGGCATCCAACATTTTCTTCAAAAAATTCGCTCCTGCCGACGGCGACGGTCGCTGGCGCATACGCTATCTGTCGGAGCCGGGCGCCCTGCAACGGGAAGATGCTGAATTGTCGGCGCGTCACCCATTGGAAATCGTTGATGGTAAAGTCGTTAGTGGATATCTCTCGTTAACGCCGATCTTCCCCGAAACTCGTTATGCCGTGCAAGTCTGCATGAATTCACAATATTTTGAATAGATTCACGTTTAGATTTTTTTTGTAATTAAAATGAAGAAAATTCTCTCTTATATCTGGGTTTTGGTGTTTGCTGTTTTGGCTTTTACCTCTTGCGAAAAGGTGGAACGTGATGAAAATTCCAAACTCGGTTTTTCTGACGATGTCGTCACGTTTGATACGGTGTTTACCACGGTCGGCTCCGTAACCCAAAATTTTCGGGTCTATAATCCTTATAATTACGATATTAAGGTTGATATTGACTTGGCTGGCGGGCCGCATTCCAATTTCAGTATCAACGTCGATGGCGTGGCGGGAACCTCTTTTGCCAATGTGGAAATTCCGGCCAAAGACAGTATTTTCGTTCATGTCAAGGTTAATGTTGATCCGAATGACCAAAGCACCCCGTTCCTGATTACCGATTCTGTGGTTTTCCGACATGGAAATACGGTGCAAGATGTTGATTTGATGGCGTTTGGACAAAATGCACACTTCATTTCATGAAGTTTATCTGTCATAGCCTTCAGATCAGGGAAGCGGCTCTTTGCGTTATAAAATTATCGCCCATGAACATGAGGTCGTGCATTGGACGAACGACTTGCCGTATGTGATTTATGGCGGTTATGCGGCGGTGGATTCGCTCGGCACGCTCATTATCGACCCGGGCACGACGGTCTATTTCCATAGCGGCGCGGGCATCTGGGTGTATCGCTACGGCAATATTCAGGCGGTCGGCACGCCCGATGAACCTATCGTTTTCCGTGGCGACAAACTCAGTAGTTGGTTTGATACGGATTACGCGCAGTGGGACCGTATCTGGTTGAATGAGAGTAACACGGACAATCATTTTGAAAATGTGGAGATTAGCAATGCGTTCATCGGTCTGCAGGTTGAATCGTTGAATGAGGTATTGCCCGGCAGAACAATTTTGAAGAACTGTCTGATTCACAATACGTACAATAGCGGTATTTTGGCCCGTGCCACCCGCATTTCTGCCGAAAATTGTGAAGTCAGCAACAACGGGGAAAGCAGTTTGCAGCTGCAAATCGGGGAGTATCTTTTTAAGCACGTCACCGTCGCCAATTATTTTTCGCAGTCGTCACGCAAAAATCCGGCACTTTATCTGGCCAATAACTACACCGACGGCTATTACAGTTATGTTGGCACGACGGCGGCAAACTTTACCAACTGCCTGATTTATGGCTCGATGGAAGATGAAGTTGGCCTTTATGGCGTGTCAGATGCTGAGTTTGACGCCGTGTTCGACCATTGCCTGTTGCGCCATTCGCAAAACCTTGCAAATTTCCACGATTGCCTTCGCAACCAGGATCCGAAATTCACCTCACGCAGTGAACGTGACTTCACCCTTACGGCCGAGTCACCGGCCATTGATGCCGGCAAGACGGGCTTGGGCATAAATACTGATTTGACGGGCGCACCCCGCGATTCGCACCCCGACATCGGGGCTTACGAGTACGGCAGCCGTTGCCTCTCACACCGCCGGTTTTAACTTTGTTTAGCATTTTTTCAAATCGCCTCTATTCGTTCCGAAATTTTGTGTAAATTTGCGGCCGCTAATTTTTATACTAATATGGCCGAAAATCAAGAGAATAAACAAGAAGTTAAGGAAGAGGTTAAGGAGAAAAAGAAGTTTACCGAAATCGAAACCGACCACTCACAAGTCGAAAATCTTGAGGAATACCTCAATATGGATATACGTACCGGTGTCAGTAAGGAAGCAGAACGCATTTCTGCCAATCCCTATCTCTCGCGCGGTATGAGCAATTTCCCCAATCCGGAACAGACCAATTGCCGTGATTATACACAAAGCGCTTGCAAATTAAGTAGTTACGATTGGGTTGAAAATCTGCACATTACTACCGAATATCTGGATTGCCCCATCGCGGAAGTCCGTTTCAAAAACAGCCACAAAGACTTTTATCTGCTACCTCAGGAAGGCGTTTTCCATGTGGGTGACATCGTCGCGGTGGAAGCGGCGCCGGGGCACGACATCGGCATCATCTCCATGTTGGGCCGTAGTGTCTATAATCAGTTGAAACACAAGCGAGTGAATCCAGACGATGTGAAGAAAAAGTTATATCGCACCGCTCGTTATGCGGATATCGAAAAGTGGATCGCCACCGTTCGTCAGGAACACACCACCATGCTTTCCTCCCGTTACATCGCTTGGGACCTCGGGCTGAAAATGAAGGTGAATGATGTTGAATATCAAGGAGATGGGACGAAAGCCATCTTCTACTATTCTGCTGAAGACCGTGTCGATTTCCGTGAGTTGATTAAGATTTTGGCGGAACAATTCCGTATTCGTATCGAAATGCGCCAAATTGGTGTGCGTCAGGAAGCCGGCCGTTTGGGGGGCATCGGCACCTGTGGCCGCGAACTCTGCTGCTCCTCTTGGCTCACCAACTTTCAGTCGGTATCTACAGCCTCCGCACGCACCCAGCAGCTTTCCCTCAATCCGCAGAAACTTGCCGGTCAGTGCGGCAAACTGAAGTGCTGCCTCAACTTCGAACAGGCCACCTACGCCGAGGAAATCAAGAAATTCCCCGATCCGAAACTCCGCCTGCTTTCCAAAAAAGGCAAGGCTATTTACAATAAAATTGACATCTTCAAAAAAATCGTCTGGTACACCTACGCCGGCGATAATTCCAATATGTTCGCCATCCCGCTCGAAAAGGTCAACGAAATTATTGAAATGAACAAGAAAAACCAGATTCCTGAGAACTTCGATGAGTTCGTCGTTGTTAACCAAAAGAAGGAAGAAGAGGTTAATTACAGTTTGGATGAATTGAAAAACATTGAGGACAAGTAGTATGAAAAATATTCGCAACTTCTTGATTTTCAACTTAATTGTTCTGCTTTTTACGGCTTGTGACGCGGATTTCGTCGCTGAAGAGGTTACCGACATTGCGGGCGAGAAGTGGAATAAAGATGAAGTGGCGACTTGTGAGTTTGAGATCGAGGATGCTGATAGTTATTACACTTTAATGCTTGATCTCCGCAACACGGTGGATTATTCTTATCAGAATCTTTATCTCTTTTGTGATATAAAAACGCCCGACACCTTGTATCGCGATACGTTGGAGGTTTTCTTGGCTGATCCCGCCGGCAACTGGTACGGCAACGGTAATCGCCTGAAGGACCGCAGCTACTACTTCGCCGCTGATCCGAAGTTCGTCTCCACAACGCACAAAATCAAAGGGCATGTGCCGTATTCCGTAGCGACATTCTCTGGTTTGGGCAAGCATCCTTTCCGTTTCGAGCCGTTGATTGTGCCGTTCCGTGTGGAAGTTGACGGTCAGCAGGCCGAGGCCACCGAGTGCTATCCCGTCAAAGTCAAATTCCCCAAGGCCGGCAAATACAAGTTCACCTTCTGGCAGGCGATGCGCGAGGAAAATCTTGAAGGTATTTCCAGTATCGGTCTGACCGTGAAAAAGTACAACGAGTCCGCTTTGATTAAGGCAATTCAGAAAGAAAATAAGGCAAGGCTGAAACGTGCCGAAGAATTAAATAATTAAAAGACAACATTTAACAATATTTACCAACAAAAAATCCAAAATTATGGAAGTAACGAAAATCACATCCAGCAACCAGGCCATGGAAATGGAAGCCCGTTATGGCGCACACAACTATCACCCGCTGGGCGTTGTCATTTCCAGAGGTAAAGGTCCCTATGTATGGGACGTTGAAGGCAAAAAATATTTTGACTTCCTTTCCGCTTATTCAGCAGTCAACCAAGGTCACTGCCACCCGAAAATCATCGGTGCCATGATGGACCAATGTCAGAAGGTTTGCCTTACCTCCCGCGCATTCTACAATGACTGCCTCGGTACTTTTGAAAAATATGTTACCGAAACCTTCGGTTACGACAAAGTTCTCCCGATGAACTCTGGCGCAGAAGCAGACGAAACCGCTCTGAAGCTCGCACGTCGTTGGGGTTATGATAAGAAAGGCCTTCCG
>JAKSMF010000109.1 GCA_024400775.1 Bacteroidales bacterium
CGCTTGTACCGACACCGCTCGACAATGCGGAATTATCAAAACTCGATTCTATGCCTGGTTACATGCCGACGCTAAAAAAAGCGACCTCAGCTGCTGATTCCAATGCACCAGCGACTAAATCCGGTCCCGGAGGATGGGGTGGTATCATCGAGTCTGGTATCAATGCCGTAACCAACATCACCGGAATAGTCACAGACGGTGTCGTGCGCAAAACGCAGGCTGAAACCGGCTACTACGAACCGGTTGTCCAGGAGGACAAATCATACATCTGGCTCATCGGTGGCGGCGTTGCCGCACTCGTACTCATCATCGTCATGGTCATCATCTTCAAGAATTAGAGCATGAAAGTCAGATACAGGGAAGTAGATAGCAGCGTTCTGCAAAGATGTCCGGCTGAAGTCGATATGGATACCGGCGTCATTTCCATCAACAAGGACGTGTGGGATGACTACGACGAATTTGAACAGTCGTTTGTCATCGCGCACGAAGTCGGACATTACGAGTTGCAGACGGACAGTGAAATCGAAGCCGACCGCTACGCACTGAAACAGGTGTATCGAACCGCTCCCAAGTCGCTGAAACGCTCAATCCAGACGCTTTACAAGGTAGGCATCATCGACACACGCCGGATGATGGCACTTTATACGGCGGCCTTACAACTCGATGCAGCCGACGGCAACCAGCTGGCGGCCATCGAACTTCAAAACATTCAACAACCCCAACAAATTCAAAATACCACTATGAAAAAACAAGGATTCATCAAGTCGAACACCAGAACCCGCAGAGCCGACGGCGGCAACACCACCGAGAGCCGCGAAAAGAGAGGACACAGCATCAACGGCGCAACTGTTGCCGGCATGTATTTCTCATTCACCAACATTCTGCTCATCATCATCGCCGTTTTGCTGGTGGTGCTTATCAAGAAAGGACGTTAACATGAGATACTCCGTAATCCACAGGGAAATCACCGGGCAACCGAAAAAACGCCGCGTGCGCCGTTTCACCGATGACGACTACGTCACCGCTGGCGGTTCCATCACCGGCGTGAAGACACCCGCAAGCAAGCAGGTGGCAGTTCTCACCGACAAAGGTGCCACCAGCATCGCCACCATAATCAAAGAGGTGCTCACTTTCAACTCCATCAAGCCGAAGAAGGTCACCTATCCCTCCAAGAAAAAGGTGAAGTTCGTTTTTGAAACGAAGGAAAACGCACAGGATGCCATCGACATCATCAACAAGATGAAGGGCGACGACATCACGGAAGGTTGCTACAACTACAAAAACAAGGGTAACAACTACATCCTTACCAACCACGGCAACGCAATCAAGACCACATCCAACGTATATCTGACGGAAGAGGTCAACGAGGAAACCGGTGTGACGGAAACTGTCTTTAACAAGCCGACACCAGCAACGGCCCAAGCCGCCGGCACTGAAGCAGGAACTAGCAACACCACCAAGACCATCATTATTGTCGGCTGCATTGTCGCAGTCATTGCGCTGGTTGCGGTGATCTTGTGGAAAAAAGGAGTCTTCAAACACAAATAACATTTTATCATGAGTACTATTTACGATACAATATTTGGTCCGGTCACCGGAGCTCAGGTTAACCAAGTCATGAACTCAAACCTCGTCAATGCCTTGAATCAATCTCGTGAAGCCGGAAAGGAAGAGGGGTATCAGCAAGGACTGGAAGACGCGCAAGCTGACGCATGGCTGAAGGACCAGCAGCGCGCGCGAACCACCGACTTTTTCGCAAGCCCCGCCGGAATAACCGTCGTCTCCGTGGGAGCGATCATCATCCTCATCACCGTCGTGTTTTTCTTCGGAATCAAAAAGAAATAGCCATGGCAGCAACCGTAACTGATGAAAATGCGGTCAATGCCTTCGACGACCGCAAGCTGAAAGCTTTGATCATTGCCGTGGCCGTCGCCGCCATCGCTGGGATCACAATCTATCTGTCAAAGAAATAACAACAAACAGAAATTTTATGAATGACATTCTATACGGGCAAAATGGTGCTTTGAAGCCCGGAATCAAAAAGGCACTCATCGCATTAGCAATCGTAGTGGCAGTCGCCGCATTCATCCATTTCAGAAAATCAAACTAATATGGGAAAAAAAGGAAGCGCAGGAAGCGCAGGAAGCGCAGGAAGCGCAGGAAGTCCGAGTGACACAGGGGTATTAAATACCTTAGTTAACAATCTCACCAACGGCCCACAAGGAGCATTGGTGTTCGTTATTTATATCGCAATTATCGGACTCGTCATCTGGCTGTTGTGGAAGATATTCTCCGGCAGTGTCGAAAAATTAAAAAACGAAATCACAACCGTCACCGTCGGCAACGAAGCCGTCAGGGCCATCGAGCGGCGAACTGGCACAACAGCCTCCTACACAGACCAGGAATACAAAGAATTTGCCGACCAACTCTACACGGCGATGAATGGCCCGACCACCGACGAGGATTCTGTAAAAGCCGTGATGGAACAGATGAAGTCGGAAAGTGATTTGGCCAGACTTGAGAAAGCATTTGGGAAAAGAGACAGTTCATGGAACCCCTTCGACAAGCAAACCGGACTTTCATCATGGCTGCACGACGATTTTAGGACTGCGAAAGAAATGGAAGAGTGGGTCAACGCTCCCCTACGCGCCAACGGAATCAAAAAACAATACTAACCATGGAAGCAAACAACCAAGTACAAGAAAAAAAGGCCTACGGCCAACCGAGCAGCGTCATCGATGTACTCTCCGGAAACGAATCGTTGAAGTTCGACATCTCTTTATCCTGGGACACCATCATCTACGTGGCCATCGCAATCATGTTTTTGTCAACCTTCACCATCTGCATGCAGCGCGTGATCTTGAAAAAGTAATGTCATGGCAAAGTTATCACCAAGTGCTTTTTTGCAAAGATACGCCCAGGAGTGTGTGGATGCCAGCCAGGGGACCGGCATATTCCCATCCGTGACCATCGCCCAGGCAATCATCGAATCCGGCTGGGGCGGGTCGATCGTCGGAAACAACATGTTCGGCATTCAGGCCCACCAGCAGTCCTCCCCCTATTGGAACGGCGACTACGTGACCGCCAACGACAACGGCAATCTGCGCAAGTTCCGCAAATATGCCAGCACTTCCGACAGCATCAAAGACCACACGTATTTCCTACTCCGTAACGGCCGCTACAAAACGGCGCTGGCAGCCTCCACGCCGGAGGATCAGTGCCGGGCATTGCAGGCAGCCGGCTACGCAGAAAGCCAATCTTACGCCGCCACGCTCATTTCAGTCATCAACAAGTACAATCTCAAAGAGTACGACACTAAAAAAAAAAGCATGAATAACAAGTACATCATCATCGCAATGGCCGCCGTATCTTTAATCTTTTCGGCATACACCATTTACCAAAACCTTAAATAATGGACACATTCCTTCAGATCTTTTCCACGTTGGTCACATTCCTGGTTGGCGGCGGACTTACCGCGCTGGTCACGATACCTTTTGTCAGAAAAAGAGAGGTAGCCCAGGTGAAGCAGGAAATCGAAAAGGCACGCCAAAGCGCGCTCGAAACCGACCGAGTGAAGCTGGAGACGCTGCATGAGAACATCAAGTCTTACAGCGAAATCATCGCCGACCTCGACACGAAGTGTATCGACCTGGTAAAACGCTGCCAGATTGCTGAAACGAAAGTCGAAGAAGCGGAGCAGCGCGCCAACGAGTGGGAACGACAGTACAAGGACCTGTTGAAGAAATACAACTCACTGAAATCCAGATTTGAAAAATTGGAATTAAAGATCAAAAAACAATAACATGAAAACAAAGAAACTCATCATCATCATTCTCATCGTGGCAGTCATCGCGTTTGCCGGTTATAAACTGTGGAAGAAATTCGAGGAGTACTCCGGCAGGCTCGACGGGAGTGATCCACATGCAGTACCAGCGACAAACCCGGTTGCTACGAACACCCGAAACGACAATTTCCCGCTGAAAAAAGGCAGCAAGGGCGACAGAGTGAAGGTGGTTCAGAGATGGTGCAACTGGGCTAAAGATTGCGGACTTACGGTTGACGGCGACTTTGGAAGCAAGACGGAAGCAGCCGTGCAAAAGTGTGTTTCCGTTGACGGCGTTTACGTCAATTACGTTCCGGAATCAGCCTACAACCAAATGAATACGCTGTTGGCCAAGTATGAGACACGCGATGATTATTTGGCAACACTATCGCCGAAAGAAACAATTAACATGTTATTCGGACCGACAATTGGTATGTAAAACGGAGCAATTATGAAGAAGAGCATTATCATCATATTGGCAGTGGTGGCCGTCGGCGCGGCTGCGTATTTCATTTATCGCAAATATTATTCGGCATCTGAATCTTCTGAATCTGAAGAAGAGAAGGAAGAAGTGGATGACGACACAGATGACGATGAAAACGACGGAGGTGACGCGAAAGGAACAACCACCACAAAGAGCCCGTCGGCCAAAATTCCGGGAGCCGTCACACCACTCGAAAAAAAGCCTGGTGCGTATTACGACAAATACGGCTTTATCTACGATAAGGACGGCCATATTTGCATCGAAGAAAAATACGGTGAAACCTTCATCCGGAACACCGGTGAATTTCTCAAAAACGCATATTCCAATCTCTCAATGTGGCAGGCGCTTTATTTCGATTGCGGATCCATCGCAGAGCAACTTTACGACGACTGTATCGATGTGAAAAGCAAGAAAAGCTACAAAGATCTGGTTGACACGGCGGTGGAAGGAATCAAAAGTTCACTGGGCGACGGCGTGAAGTTGGGAACCAACAACCAGCGCGTTCAAGACTTCCTGTTGCAGAACATGCCGATTTACGGCAAATCGGATGTTAAGTGGTGGCAGTACTGCATCCCGTTATTCCTGGGCGACATCGCCACGTTCAGCGTCACCATTTCCGCTGCTTTGGCAAAGAACTACGGAACCAGCCAAAACAAATACACCGATGAAATCCTCCAATCCCCATTCGCCATGTTCATCAATGCTAATCAGTACGAGCTGAACACCTATTATTCCCCCATCCCGGAAAGCGAATTGTACCACACAGATTTTCGCAACATCATCGAAATGAAGAGCATCCCAACCAAAGGGAAGGACAGCAAAGGAAACAGAAAAAAAAAAACTTCAATGGCCAGCCTGTTCCTCCCACGAAGGGGCCCTCACCGAATAAACGGGGGTGGTGCTAAACCATTGAAGCGCGGCAAAAATACAAAAAAATCAATTAACAATTCAGCTATCGTGAAAAAAACAAAAATATTGCTCATTGCAGTTGCAGCAATAGTCATATTGTTTGTCTTAATCAAACGGAAAATGAAAAAGAGCTATTTCACCATCGATGAACTTTGCGTAACATCGCAGAAAGGAATTGACAACACCCCCACCCCGGAGGCGCGCAAGAACCTTCAGCAGCTTATCGACAACGTGCTGAATCCGGCACGTGAAGAGTACGGCCAGCCCATTTTCGTTTCATCCGGCTATCGAAGTCCGGCGGTGAACAAGGCTGTCGGTGGCGTTAGCAACAGCCAGCACATGAAAGGCCAGGCCGCCGACCTCCAGACGCGCCAGGGGACGCAGGCCAACCGCGCACTCTTCAACATCATCAAACGACAGGGCAACTTCGACCAACTCATCAACGAGTATAATTATTCCTGGGTCCATGTCTCGTACAATCCCAACGGGAACCGTGGACAAATTCTGAACATCTCTTAATCAGAACTCCAGCTTATTCCATTCCAGAATCTTCTTCGCTTCGCTCTTGTGAGTGTACTTTTCCGTCATTTCCAAAGAGTGGTGGTCGGCAAGCTCCTTCACGAATTTCGCCGGCACTCCGGCCTCCAGCATTTCGGTAATGCCCGTGTCCTTCAGCGAATAGAACTGGTAGCATGCCGGAAGCCCCAGTGCATCACGCACATTACCCCAAATCCTACCGATCCTCTTTGAGTTAAGCAGCACCTTCCCCGGTTTGAATGTATCTGCGTCGGAAAATATATACCAGTTAGACGGATAAGATTTTAAGGATTCAAAGTAGCTGCGGAGTTCATCCGGCAATGCAAGCATACGTGCATTGTGGTTCTTGGATATCTCTGGTGGTATGGTAAGCACATTTTCAATAGGATCGTACATCCCAATCTTCAGCATCAATATTTCTTTTGGACGACCGAACAAACGATAGCACATCAATATTACATAGTAGAAAACAGGAATGTGATGAACGACATACTCTTTGATCCGCGCTCGATCTTCCTTCGGAATTATAGTACGAATCTTCTTATCACACCTTTTTGAAACGAATTCTGAAAACGGATTGTCTTTAATAAAATCCCTTTTCTGCATGTATAGAAAAACTGTTTTTAGGCATCTGAGATAGTTGTTATAACTCCTACTTCCAATTTTCGGATTATCGGCAAGAGAATTAAGATACCTTTCGGCATGCTTTTTCGTAAACATGAAACACGGGATTGCATTCAGTTTGTTTTCATTTAGCCAGTTCCGGAATATGCCAACGATTGACGTATAGACGCGCATGGTGTCCGGGCGAACCTCCTTATTTTTCTCATTGATAAATTTTTCCAACGCTACTTCAAGTTTCGTTCCGGAATCCTGGGCGACCTCTTCATAAAACGGATTCCATCCCTCGTATAGTTTCTGATTGATCGATGAGCACAACAATCTTGCATACTTCAATCTCTCCTGGGCACCATTTACGTGGTTACATCTTATTCGCCTACGTTCAAGTTTACAGGTCAACGGATTCTTTACATAAAAAGAAACGTATGTCTCTTTTTTGTGAACGACTTCCGCCGGGCGGAAATCAACGAAAATGGTGGGCATTTTTTTTTCTCCTTTCTGATTTTCTTTCGGAAAGGAGTGTTCGGTTTGGCGCAAATTTGGCGCAGTAATATTTACAAAAAAGGCCGAAACCTTTGATTCTGTAGTGTTCCGACCTTTTTTTGTGGCGGGATCGAGAGTTGAACTCGAGACCTCCGGGTTATGAATCCGACGCTCTAACCAACTGAGCTACC
>JAKSMF010000011.1 GCA_024400775.1 Bacteroidales bacterium
TTTCATCGAGTTTATGACGCAGTGCGAGATAGTCGGCGGGATGCACGTACCCGGTTTCACGGCAGTAGCGTTCGTAATCATCCAAACGGCCAAAAGCGTTATAGGGCTTGAGTTGGAGGTCGCTATTGTGAAGTTTTTTCAATGCCTCGACCGACATTTTATTATATGAAACGACATCGGTTTCCGACATAATCGTACCTTCCACATATTCGGCCAACTTTTCTCCAGAAAGGACTTCCACGTATGTGGTTTCATTATTCAGATTCAACACTTTGATTTTCTGGATATTATCTAATTCGTCAACACGATCGACGAATTTTTCGGCGAACTTACCGGGAACACGGTAGGTATATTTTTTACCCAGGGCTTCGACCACAAAGGTATAATTACTCATTCCTCCTTCGAGGCGTTTGACGATTTTAGCGTCAGTGGTGTGGAGCAGTGCGTTTACACGAGCAATAATATATTCTTCAACATTCATAATGAATAAATTTAGGTTTCTATTTGAACCGTTGGGACAACGATACGCTTTTGATTTTAGTATTTATTTTCAGTAGAAAAGGAATTATATTCTGCAAATTCATTTTCGAGTACTATGGCAGTCGCAGGTGGAGGTATATTGGATTTTCGTTTCGGGCAGCAGTTTTTCCATTGCTTCCAATTCCTCGTCGCGAAGCTCGATCTGGCGCATGTCGAGTTCCTGTAAGCTAAAGCGCAAATCGCTGATGCTTCGGGGAAGCGAATAGAGCGGATTATCCCAGGCGTCGATGTAGGTGAGCTGCGTCAGCTTTCCAATCTGTTCGGGTAGTTCTTCAATATGGTTTCTATTGATAATCAACTCTTTAAGATTCAACAAATCGCATAAGGAATTGGGCAGTCGCACCAGTTGATTGGCGGAAACGTCCAAATATTCCAAATTCGTCAATTCGCTGATACGCTGATTGAGAACGGAAAGACGGCATTTGGAAATGGTGAGCTCCTGCAAATTAGTGAACTGGAAAACGGCGTCGGGCAGCGAATCGGCTTTGATTTTCAGCTTCAAACGATAAACCTGTTCCGGATTTTTCTGTGCCTCTTCGATAGAGGTGAAAACCGGCTGCGTCTTCAGCACGGCGCGGCTCAACAGTTGTGCTTGTACACAACTGAAACTGAGCAAAATAGCAATAATGGCTGACAAACGACGCATCACAATTTCTTTTTATAAACTTTCGATTTTTAGAAGCCGGTCCAATAATATTGCCAAAGCATGTTTTCGATATCCTTCCATTTGGCGGAAGTGCTTTCGTACATTTTCTGGGTAAGTGCGTTGAGCAAGGCAGGCGCTTTTTTGCCTTTGTTATGTGCATACAACTCAGCGACAGCACTTTCGGTAGCGCCGGCTTCTTCAAACATCATTTTTTCAAACTCCATTACGGCCCCCATAAACATCTTTTTCACGCTGCCCCAACGGACTTGGGCGAGTTTGTTGGCCTTGCGATACTGCCACAAAGCGGCCTCATCGTTACAGCCATGATGCCCGCAAATGCTGAATGACTCAGGGAGTTGTGTGCTGCCGGCATAAATCGGGATGCGCGGGCTTTGACCGGGGTTTTCGAAGCCGAACCAGCAAACGCCACCGATGGCGTCGGGCAACCATGAACGGCATTGAATGACAGTGGAATAGGAGCACCAAGACATAGCCACGCCACGGTGAAATTCGACGGTGCCGGGTTTGAGGGCGTTGTACAAATCGCGTTCCGGACCGCCCATCCACGGATTTGCTACTACGGAAATCATCGTGTCGGAAATCTCATTTCCGTTTTCGTCTTTTTTCACCTTGATTTTCAACAAATTCTGCGTTTGGTCAAGTTCGGGGCAACCTTCATAGTTGGCGCGGAAAAGCTCCATTACTTTCGCGGCGCTCACCGGCTGTTCAGGTTTGATGGAGAACGGGAGTTCTTCCGCATCGAGGGCAAAATGCGTATTGGGAGCGAGTTGCGAAAAGATGTACCACTCGCGTTCGGTGTGGTTTTTGCCGCCGGCATAATCGGAGGGGAAGGCACGCCACCAAACAAATTCGCCGGTGCCATCCCAGAAACCGTACTTTTTCGCGACGGCTTCAACGTTGTCGGAACACATAAAGAAATCGGGATTGTTGCGGTCGATTTTTCCGACGCGAGCAACGTTGCAGCTCACGGCCACCTCATCGTCGGGCACACGTTGTGCCACCCAGATGCCGCCGATTTTGTCGGGGCCTTCACCAAGGATTTCCATCTGCCAGACCTCTTTTTTGTCGGCAATCGTAATACATTCACCGCCATCACCATAGCCGTATTTCTCGATCATTTCGCCGATCAAGCGGATAGCGTCGCGGGCATTGTCGCAGCGCTGCAGTGCCACACGTTCCAACTCTTCAATCAGGAACATCCCCTTTTCGTTGATCAACGTATCGGGACCTGAAAATGTGCTTTCGCCGATGGCCAACTGTTTCTCGTTCATGCAGGGATAAGAGGTGTTGAGATATGCGTAAGTATGCTGTGCTTCAGGAATATACCCCGCCAACTTCATACCAGTGGTATCGGTCGGGGTGGCGGTGTGCATCGTGCCTTTATAGACGGCATGTTTGGCACCGGCCTTAAAATCGGCCGCCGGCTCCCACGTCAGCCATGTGCGGTACATGGCGTCACAGGTGTGCGAAGTGATGACCGAACCGTCGGCGCTGGCCTTACAACCCACCATAATGGAAGTACAGTTTTCACCACGGAAATTCCATTCGGATTCCTGGGCACGAACTAATATATGGCTGAATGCCAAAATGATAACACAAAGGAAAAATTTGATTTTCATATAATTGTAAAATTGATTTTCGAGGTGCAAATTTACAAAAATGTGTAACAAAAAAAATCGCTATATTTGCCACTTGTAAAAAAACATCGGGTTATTATATAATCAATTATAAATCAACAAAATAAACAAATCCAAACTCACGTAAAGATGTTAGTTATCGGCATTGCAGGCGGTTCGGGGTCCGGGAAAACCTCCGTAGTAAAGAAGATCATTGAATCATTACCACAAGATAAAGTCAGTGTTTTGTCGCAAGACGCATACTATCGCGACCACGGCGAACTGACACAAGAGGAACGCGAATCCATCAATTTCGACCATCCGTCAGCCATTGAATGGCCCTTGCTGGTTGAGCACATCAACATGCTAAAGGACGGGCGTTCCATCGAGATGCCGACCTACTCATACGTCACCTGCCGTCGAGGCAAGGAGACCATCCCGGTTACGCCGGCGAAGGTGCTCATTGTGGAAGGCATCCTCATCTTCACCGATCCGAAACTTGCAGAAATTCTTGATTTGAAGGTATTTGTAGATACCAGCGCCGATGAACGCCTCATCCGCATCATTCAACGCGATGTCAACGAACGCGGACGCGGACTCGACAAATCCATCGTTCATTATCAAAAATACGTCAAACCGATGCACGAATCCTTCATTGAGCCCACCAAACGGCTGGCAGACATCATCATCCCCGTTGGCGGACAAAACGAGAAAGGCATTGACATTCTAACCAGCAAGATACGTCAGACTTTGGGCGAATAAAAGTCCACTGCTCCATTTTATGCAATAAAAGCAATTTTTATACGTTTCAGAGCCGGTTTATTTAACTTTTTTACAATAATGAAAAAAGCGAACGACGAATACAGTTCATTTAATTTCATCTGTTTCCTTGCAAGCAAATGGAAAATCTTAGCCACAATAACTATTGTTGCTGGCATTGTGGCCTTTATCTGTGCATGTTTCATCAAACCTCACTTTAAATCGACGGCAGTGGTATTTGCGCCTCGCACGAACTCGGTCTCCAAAATCATTTTGGCTGACGAAACCAGCAACGAGCGTTTGGACATGAAGGCCTACGCCATTGAGGAGGAAACCGAACAAATGATGGAAGTGCTTGGCTCACGCGAATTGCAGGATATGATTATCCGCAAATACAATATGATTGCACATTACGAGTTGGATACCAACAGAAGTCATTGGAGAACAAAACTTTACGAAAATATTGAAAAAAGTCTGGAGATTAAGCGCACTAAATACGGTGCTATTTCCATCACTTTTGAAGACAAGGACCCCCAATTGGCGTGTGCGATTGCCAACGACATTGTAAACATGCTGGACACGTTGAAACGCCAGATTGAGAACGAACGCGCCGCTGCGGTTTATGCGGTGATGCAGAAACAGTTGGCAGATGTGACAGCAGAAATCGAGCGCGTTGACGATTCTATTCGCGTAATCATGGAACATGGCGTTTTCGATTTTGAGAGCCAGTCGGAAAGAGTGATGCAGCAGTGGGCGATTGCCGTGGCGCAAGGAAACACCGCCGCACAGCAACGCCTTCAGGCAGAATTAGATACGATGGCTATTTGGGGACCGCGCGCCGAAGCGTTGCACGACCTGCAATTCAGCTTCCGCGAATATCAGTCATTGGTGAAACAGAAGATGATGGATGCGAAAGTTGATCTTGACAACCAGATTCCCACCAAATTTGTAGTTCAACGCGCGATTGTGGCAGATAAAAAATGCTATCCGAAAAAATCGCTCATCGCCGTCATCGGTGCTATTTCCGCACTCATCGTCACCGTCATCGTGCTGTTGGTGTTGGAAAACCTTCAGGCGACGCCCCGCAAAGAGGAGAAAGATGATGTTGAACCCGCCGCCGCCGAATAGCCAGTTTCCGCATGGATTGGAAGAAGCACAGCAGATGGTTGCTCATCGGAGTTGCAATTGCAGTTATATTGCTCAACGGGTGGGCTATATTCAATGAATACCTGTTCATTCCTCTACTGTCGGTCGGTTTGATTTTGGCTTATCTGCTGATTTTCCGCGTTGACCTGACCATGTACCTCATGGCTTTTTGCACACCGTTTTCCATCGTTTTGGAGAACGACAAAGTGCAACTCAGTCTGTCGCTGCCGGCAGAAATCATTATGATTGCGCTCACCTTTCTCTTTCTTTGCCGCATCTGTTACGACCTGCGATTCAAGAAGGGCATTCTCAGTCACCCCATCACGATAGCCATCTTTTGCTACCTGACATGGATGTTCTTCTGCTGCATCACAAGCGAGATTCCGTTGGTGTCATTCAAGTTTTGGCTTTCAAAAATCTGGTTTGTCTGTTCATCCTATTTTATGGTTATCCACCTGATTGACAAAGATATACGCAAATGGACAACCTATTTCGACTGTTACGCGGTTGCCTTGGCGTGCGTGGTTGTCATTACGACCATCAAGCATGCGGCGGCGGGTTTCGGCGATCATATTGCACACTGGGTGATGGAACCTTTTTACAACGACCACACCGCGTATGGTGCCATCCTTGCCCTCTTCATCCCCGTTATAGTTGGATTTTTCTTTTTGCCTGAGACAAAAAAAGGCATGCGGGTATTCTATGGCATACTCACCCTCATCTTCCTCGTCGGCTTTTATCTCTCCTTCAGCCGTGCGGCATGGCTTAGTCTTGTCGGCGCTATCGGTGTTTGGTGTTTGGTAAAATTGCACATCCGATTCACGTGGGTCGTCGCTGGCGTTGCATTTCTCGGACTGTTTTTCCTTGCCTTTTCAGATGACATTCTATACACCATGTCGCGCAACAGTCAGGACTCCTCGACCAAAAGTTTGAGCGACCACCTGCAATCCATCTCCAATATCAGTACGGATGCCTCCAACGTTGAACGTTTAAACCGCTGGAATTCCGCTTTTGCGATGATTAAGGAACGTCCAGTTGTAGGCTGGGGACCAGGATGTTACCAATTCTGCTACGCGCCTTTCCAGGACTATCGTTACCAAACCATCATCTCTACCGACTTCGGCGACGGGGGCAATGCGCACAGCGAATTTATCGGACCGACAGCAGAAACCGGCTTCATCGGGCTTGCCACCGTTCTTGCCCTGATGATTGTCGTATTGTATTACGGTTTAACCACTTACAAACGCAGCAAAGACGCGGCCACCCGACGACTGGCACTTTGCGCCACGCTGGCGCTCATCACCTATTACATCCACGGAACGATGAACAACTTTCTGGATACAGACAAACTATCTTTGCCGTTTTGGGGACTGTTTGCACTGATTACCGTGCTCAGCAATGAGAATCGGAGCAGGACAGCGTTGCAATAGGTATCATTGACAGTCCTCAATGACATATAATAAACCTGAAACACAAAAGACAAAACCGGAAATTTTGTCTTTATGGTTGGAATAATGTTTATCGGACAGCAATAAAAACGACAAAGCGGCTTCGTTGGAGGCCGCTTTGTTCGGAAAATTATCGAAGGTGGAATTTACCCTCTCATGATTTCTTCGATTTCATCAACTTCGGCGGGCAGGTCGGGCATAAGGTTGATGGGGTTTTCACCAACAACAACATCGGTCTCGATACGTACGCCGATGCCCTCTTCTGCTACGTAGATGCCGGGTTCGCAACTCAACACCATGCCGGGTTGGAACGCCCAGTCGCGTTCGCCCACATCGTGAACATCCAGTCCGATGAAGTGTGACGTGTTGTGCATGTAGTATTTCTTGAATGCGGGCCATGACGGATCCTGATTCTTGATGTCGTCGGCCGTCAGCAGTCCGAGCTTTTGCAGTTCCTCTTCCATGCGGCGGAAGACGAAGTCGTTGATTTTGTGGATGGTCATGCCGGGTTTGAAGAGAGGGATGGTCTCTTTGTAGATGGCCAGCACGCTGTTGTAGATTTCCTTCTGTCGCGGGGTGAACTTGCCGTTGACGGGTACCGTGCGGGTGGCGTCGCCGGCGTAGTTGGCGTATTCCGCGCCGAAGTCCATCAGCAACAAATCACCGTCATGCATCTGCTTGTCGTTTTTGATGTAATGCAGAATGCAGGTGTCGGGGCCCGCGGCGACGATGGGTGCGAACGAATGCGTGGTGGCACCGTTGCGAATCATTTCATACGTCAGTTCGGCTTCGATTTCATATTCGTATTTCCCTGGCTCAATGGCTTTTACCGCACGCATGAAGGCCTTGGTGGTGATGTCGCACGCACGCTTCATGGTCTGCAATTCCTCCGTTGACTTCAAACAGCGCAGTGGATAAAGTATTGGCGCTAAACGGCGATAGGTATGCAGCGGGTATTCCTCCATCAGCTGTTTTGCCAAACGGTATTCGCGCGTAATCGGCTCCCAACGCATGCGCGGATTTTCCGGCAGGTGCAGATAGACGTTCTGCGAGTTGCACATCAAGTCCTGAAGTATGTCGGGGAATTGTTCGGTGAACATAACCGTCTGCACACCAGAAAGTTGTCGTGCTTGATCTTTTGAAAGACGATGCCCGAACCAGATGATTTTTTCTGGACTTGGATTTTTGATGAAAAGAATCTCGCGGTAGGCCGGATTGGGATGCCACGGCGCAATCGTCAGATAGGTTTCCTCTTGGTCGATGCCCGTAAGGTACAGGAGCTCGGAGTTTTGGCGAAAGGGCTGCGTGGTGTCACCGCAACGGGCAAATTCATTATTGGAGGTCAGAATCACTAACGACTTTTCCTCAATTTCACCAACGACATTTCTTCTGTTGTTGATGTAAAATTCTGCTGAAAGGGGATTATATCTCATGGTTTTATGTTTAAATATTTTATTATAAAAATGTGATAATCAATATCCTAATTCCATTTTACGAGAGAAAGCTCCATGTCGTGGGCGAGGAGGGGATTGCGTGGAATGAGACGGATGGCGCAATTCCAGACGCCGGCGACTTTGGCATCGAAATGGCATACGAAGCGCGAAATGCCGTGTTCGGTTGCCACGCATTTGAATTCGTACTTGCTGAAGAGTTCCATACGGCCGCCGTTACGGTGCGTGAAGAGGATTTCGAGGGTCACGTCTTCGGGCTGCAAATTGGCCAGGTCGATTTGGACTTCCAAGTCGCGGGTGGCTCCGAGGTAGAACGTGCTGTCGGGGTCGCTGGGCAGGTTGTTCTGCACAAAACGAATGTTTTCCCATGCGGTCAGCATCTTCAACTTCCACTGTACCAAGCTGAACAGGTTTTCACTGTCGTTTTTGGTCAGTTGGTCGGTGCGTTCCGACAGCTTCTGATAGAACTTGTCGTAGTAGTCGTCGAGTTGGCGTTTCATCGTGAAGTTCGGGGAGATTTTGGCGAAGCAGTTCTTCATCATCAGTGTCCAATCCATCGGGATGCCGTTGATGCGGTGGTAGAAAGCGGGGACGATTTGTTCTTCGAAGATGGAGTAGATGTTGGCGGCGTCGAGTTCGTCTTGGCGGCGCACGTCGTTGTAAGTGATTTGTTCATCCACGGCCCAGCCGGCGCCGGGAACGTAACCTTCGGCCCACCAACCGTCTAAAACGCTGAAATTCAGCACACCGTTCATGACGGCCTTTTCTCCGCTGGTGCCGCTGGCTTCCAACGGACGCGTCGGCGTGTTGAGCCATACGTCGCAACCGGAAATCAGTTTTTTGGCCAAAATCATATCGTAATTTTCAACAAAGATGATTTTGCCGATATAGTCGGGGCGGCGCGAAAAGTCGATAATGCGTTTGATGAGGTCTTGCCCGGCTTTGTCGTGCGGGTGTGCCTTGCCGGCGAAGATGAACTGTACCGGCTTGTCGGGATTGGTGAGCAGTGCGTGCAGTTTTTCTTCGTTGGTGAACAGCAGATGAGCGCGTTTGTAGGTGGCAAAACGGCGGGCGAAGCCGATGGTGAGCACATCGTCACGGATGGCCTTGACGGTCTTCATAATGAGCGCCGGAGAGTCATTGCGCTGGCGCATTTGCTGCTCGATAAGCTCTTTTACATTGTCAATAAGTTCTTTACGAAGTTCGTTCTTCAAATTCCAAATGTCGGAATCTTGCGCTTCGTATATCTTTTTCCAAATGTCGATGTTGGAAATATCCTGTTTATAGTTGTCGGCGAAAAGGTTGTGGTGGAACTTCTGCCATTTTTTGTGCGCCCAGGTGGGATAATGTACGCCGTTGGTGACATAGCCGATGTGGAGTTCGTTGGCAAACCGACCATCGTAGAGGTACTCGAACATGTCGCGCGTGACGCGCCCGTGAATGCGGCTCACTCCGTTGACTTCCTGACAGAAACGGCAGGCGAGGATGCTCATGGAGAATTTTTCGTCGGCGTTGTCGGCATTTTTGCGCCCGAGGCCCATAAACTGCTGCCAACTAATGTTATAGCGTTCGGGGAAACGGGAGAAGTAGGCGCGCATCATATCTTCGCTGAAGGCGTCGTGGCCAGCCGGAACGGGCGTGTGTGTGGTGAAAAGCGACGAAGCACGTACCAACTCCATGGCGGCCGTGAACGATAAGTGCTTGCTGTTCATTATGTTGGTGGTTCTCTCTAAAGAAAGGAACGAGGCATGGCCTTCGTTGAGGTGGTAGATCTCCGCCTTTTCGTCCATCAGTTCCAATGCGCGAACACCACCGATACCCAGCAACATCTCCTGCTTCAAGCGGTTCTCCCAGTCGCCACCGTAAAGGTTGGCGGTGATTTTTCTGTCATCAGCATTGTTTTTATCTAAGTCTGTATCAAGTAGATAAAGCTTGATTCGTCCGACATTCACCAACCAGATCCGTGCGTACAGCTGACGGCCGGGCAGCGCAATGGTGATGGTTTTCCAGTTGCCTTGCTCGTCGCGTACAGGGTGAATCGGGAGTTTGGAGAAACTTTGTTGCGGATACAGATTGATTTGCTCGCCGTTGGGCGAAATCTGCTGTACGAAGTAGCCGCAGCGATAGAGCAGACCGACTGCCACCAAGTTGACGTTGCAGTCGCTGGCCTCTTTCAGGTAGTCGCCGGCAAGCATCCCTAAACCGCCGGAGAAGATTTTCAACTCGTTGCTGATGCCGAATTCCATGCTGAAGTATGCGACCTTTTTTTCGGAACGCGTTCTCGGCTCGTTCATATAGATTTGAAAATCAGTATAAACCTTGTTCAGCTTAGTCACAAATTCCTCGTTGTTGCTAAACGACTGCAACACGTCGAGCGGAAGCATCTGCAACATGTGAACGGGATTCTCATCGAATTCAGTCCAACGTTCCTTGCCGGCGATTTCGATAAACAGGTCGCGGGCTTCGTAGTTCCAGCTCCACCAAAGGTTGTTGGCCAGAATTTC
The DNA here is from genome assembly GCA_024400775.1 of Bacteroidales bacterium. Taxonomy (GTDB): domain Bacteria; phylum Bacteroidota; class Bacteroidia; order Bacteroidales; family WCHB1-69; genus UBA1756. The sequence goes on from JAKSMF010000011.1 coordinate 10,132, forward strand.
CAATTTCTCCACATTGGTGGGCAGGTTCGGTTTGATGGTGATGCGTTTCCAATTGGGTTGTTCGATGGTAGTCGGTTCGGGCATAAATGACATTTTAGCGGTTTTGAATTTGTAGGATTCGTAGCGGGAATCGCTGTTTTTCAGTGCTTTTTCGTATGTCTTTTCGTAGTTTTCAAAAAGATTTTCCCAAAGTGCGTGCGAGGCGATGTCGCGGGCGTCGTCAGCCGCCTGTGCCATTTCCTTCTCACTCATGCCGGCATATTGCAGCATGGCGTTCACAATCTGCTGACACACCTCCGTGTCGTTGTCGTCGGTACGTTGGCAGACGACCACACCCTTTTGTTTCTGGAAGTTGGTCTGCACCCAGGCACCGAAGCCGGCGAGCGACGTGGTGACCGTCGGAATGCCGAAGGCAACGCTTTCAAGCGGCGTGTAGCCCCACGGCTCGTAGTAGGAGGGAAACACGGTCAGGTCGAAGCCAACAAGCAAGTCGTAGTAGGGAAGGTTGAAGATGCCGTCGCGACCGTCGAGATAGACCGGGACGAATACCACTTTCACCTTGCTTTCAGGTGCGTTGTCCAAATTCAAACGGTTTAATTCTTTGATAATGGGATCGTTATAAGGATCGTGGAGCGGATGTGTGGCGTAGTCGCGGAGTACGGCATGGTCGGCGTTTTCGAAAATGCGATTTTCATCCAACTTTTTCATCAGTTCCATACGGCGACCGCTCGTGCCGGCGGGAACCATGATGAAAGCGACCGTTTCGCGCTGCGACTGCTGGTCGGACAGATTCGCCAACGAATTGATAAACAAGTCGATACCTTTGTTCTTAAATTCATAACGACCGCTATTGAGCACCAACATGGCATCTTGCGCGATGGGCTGTTGCAACAAACACGAAGCAACTTGTAGCAACTTTTTGCGCGCGTTTTCTCTTTTTACTTGATATTCAGAACCTTGTGGCACGAAGTTGTTTTCAAAACCATTGATGGTGATTTCGTCAGTGTCTTGTTCAAAGAATGCGACACACTCTTTTTCAGTGATTTCGCTAACGGTCGTATAGGCATCCGCAGTGTGTGCGGAGAGGTATTCCAGCGAAAATTTGGACTGAACGCCGAAACGATTGGCGGTATCTTGTGGCAAGTATTGTTGGATGTTGCCATAAAGTGGCAGACCGTTGCCTGCGATGCAGCGTCCCAAAACGGTGGCGTGCGTAGTAAAAACTGTCGCAATCTGCGGACAGTTTTCTTCGATGTACAAAATCCCTGCGCCGGTCATCCATTCATGGAACTGTGCGATGATTTTGTCGCTTGCATTGCAATGGAACTGATAGAAACTTTCGATGACTTTGCCGGCGGCGTAGCCGAAAAGCAGCGGTTCCACATAGTCCCACTGCCCACTGATGGAGTCAAGTTTGTAGTTGAGCCACAGATGGGTGAGAATGTCATTCTTTTTTTCAAAAAACGGGGTGAAATCCACAAGGAAGACAACAGGCGTGCCGGCGATGTTCCAGCGCCCAATGCGAATGCGAAGTCCTTCCTGCTGCGCATTTTCGCGCCAGCTTTTGTACAGATTTTCGTCTTCAATGAAATCGTTATGGCTGTCGGACTCTTTCGAAATGTCGGGCCCGATGCAGATGTAGTTGTTTTTGTAACTGTTGACTACGGTTAAAGCTTTGGTAGATAGAACGGTATAGATACCGCCGACTTTGTTGCAGATTTCCCAACTCGTTTCAAAAATGTAATCGGCTTTTTTCATAAAAAATAGGTCAAATTTCGCTGCAAAAATACGAAATTATGCCCGATTTTCATAGTGGAACCTGATGGCTAACTAATTTTTTTATTTTTTGAAACAATATGGCGTTTCATACGTTACAAAGAGGTTATCATTTTTGATTCATGAAGAAAAAAATATATCTTGTTTTAACGGCGCTTGTCGTTGTGCTTTCGGCGTGCAGTCAACAGCGTGATAAGCATATTTTATCCCCTGTCCCTGTTGAAATTCAAGTGATTGGACAAAGCGGTGAGGCGGGCTCTCAAAATTATGTCGGTACCGTTGAGGCCGGCTCATCCACCGCATTGAGTTTCTCGGTGGCTGGAAATGTCACCCATCTGTATGTGCGTGAGGGACAGCGTGTTGCTGCCGGTACGGTGCTGGCTGTGGTTGACGATGCCAGCTTCCAGCAGAGTTACAGCGCCGCACAAGCTACGTTGCGCCAAGCACAAGACGGCTACAATCGTCTGAAACAGCTGCACGAAAAGGGAAGTATCTCCGAAGTGCAGTGGGTTGAAATGGAAACCAAGTTGGCACAGGCAGTCTCTACGGAAGCCATCGCCAAACGCAACCTTGAAAACTGCAAACTTGTCGCCCCCTTCGCCGGCGTTGTCGGTAAGGTTGAAGTTGAAGAAGGTATGAATGTAATGCCCGGAATGTCAGCGCTTTCGTTGCTTCAGACGCACGGCATGCAGGTTAATGTGCCTATCCCGGAAAATATGATTTCCAACATAAAAATCGGTCAGCCGGTGAAGATTTCCGTCTCCGCCCTCGATGGCCGCATTTTCGACGGCAAAGTCGGCAATAAGGGCGTGGTTGCCAACCCGATGTCGCACAACTATGAAGTGATGGTGCCGCTCAATAATAGCGACGGCGCACTCATGCCCGGCATGGTGTGCAGCGTCTGGATGCCCTCCGCCGACACCGCGCAACTCATCGTCCTCCCCAATCGTGTAGTGAAAATGGAGTACGGCGGTGAACACTTCGTCTGGATTGCCCATAACGGCAAGGCGGAACGTCGCACCGTCGTGACCGGCGGCTTGGCACAACGCGGCATCATCATCGCCGAAGGTCTGCAACTGGGTGATTCCGTCATCGTGAACGGCGAACAAAAAGTGAGTACGGGCTCTTTGATTAAAATCAGATAAGCATGGCAAAGTCGGTAGTTAGAAGTGCAGTCGAATTTTCTGTCAAACACAAGTCCATCATCATCCTCATCGTGGTGTTCATGGCCTTGTTCGGAGTTTATGCGCTTACCCAGATGCCGAAACAGGAATTTCCGCAATTCTCTATCCGTCAAGGTCTTGTAGTTGGCGTTTATCCCGGTGCCACCTCCGACCAAGTGGAAGAACAGCTGACGAAACCGCTTGAAGAATTCCTTTTTTCCTATAAGGAAGTGAACAAGACACTGACTTATTCCGTCACTTCCGACGGCATGGTGGTGGTCTATGTGCAACTTTCCGACCAGGTGCAGACGTCGGATGACGAGTTTTGGTCGAAATTCCGACTGGATGCCGAAAATTTCAAAAGCTCACTGCCGTCGGGAGTCGCGGGAATCTTCACGAGCAACGACTTCGGAAGCACTTCCGCACTGCTTATTTCTATCGAATCCAAAGAGAAAACCTACCGCGAACTGGAGGGTTATCTTTCTGAATTGGAAAGCCGCCTGCGTACCATCCCGTCCGTCTCCAACCTGCGTCGCTATGGTATTCAAAATGAGCAGATTACGGTCTATGTGGATAAACAGAAACTCGTGCAGTACGGCATTGACGCCACCATGCTGACGGGAACGCTTTTCGCACAGAATTTCACCACGATTAGCGGTAGTTATGAAGACGACGAACACTTGGCTCCGTTCCACGTATCTGAAACGTACGAATCGGAAAACGATGTGGCAGAGCAGATTGTGTATGTTGATCCGACGGGTAGCGTGGTGCGTTTGAAGGACATCGCGCGCATCGAACGTGAGTATCCGCGCCCCACGAGTTACATCGCTAACGGCGACAAAAAGTGCGTCATGCTTTCTATCGAAATGATGGACGGCAACAATATCGTGGAATATGGCAAAGATGTAAAGGCCGTTTTGGATGATTTTGAGGAAACTTTGCCTCCGGAGGTGACCGTTTTCCGTGTCGCCGACCAGGCGGAGGTGGTCTCGCATTCCGTCAACATGTTTATGCGCGAAATGCTTATCGCCATCATCACCGTTATCTTGGTGATCGTGTTGATGCAGCCGATGCGTGTGGCAGGAATTTCCGCGATGACGATTCCGATCACCATGTTTATCGCACTGGGAATCATGTATTTAGTCGGGTTTGAAATCAATACCGTGACGTTGGGCGCATTGCTGGTGGTGTTGGGTATTATCGTTGATGACTCGGTGGTCGTAATCGACAATTATGTGGAAAAACTGGATCACGGCGTGCCGCGTTTGGAGGCGACGTTATCCAGTGGCACAGAGCTGTTTAAGTCCGTCCTTTCGGCAACGCTGGCCATCACCATCACATTCTATCCGCTACTGTTTACCTGCACCGGACTTTTTGGCGAATTTTTGGGGAGTTTTCCGGGTACGATTACCATCACGCTTTTTACGTCACTGGTGATTTCCATGCTGTTTATTCCTTTTGTTCAATACGATTTTATTAAGAAGGGATTTCATGCGCCAACGGCGAAAAAGCGTAAATTCAATATCCCCGATAAAATTCAAAGTCTTTTTGATAAGATAATCAGCGTGGCTTTCCGTCTCCCGAAAGTGACTATATTACTGACAGTTTTGGCTGTGGCTGCGGGCGTGCTGATTTTCTTGCAGATTCCTCAAAGAATGATGCCCAGCACAGAGCGAAATCAGTTCGTCGTGGAAATCTATCTGCCTAATAGCTCGTCACTTAGCCGTACTGAAAAGGTGTGCGATTCGTTATCCGATATTCTACGTAAAGATAAACGTATTAAAAATGTAACCTCTTTTGTCGGTTGTTCCGCCCCGCGTTTCCATATGTGCTATGCCCCGAAATTCCCGTCCAAACATTATGCACAACTTATTATTACGACGACGACGGAAAAGATGACGAACGTTTTGTTGGACGAATACGAAGACCGCTATGTCAACTATTTCCCTGATGCCTATGTGCGTTTCAAACAGTTGGATTATGTGGTGACGGCCTTCCCGGTGGAAATTGATGTTTCGGGAGAAAGTCCGGAAAGTGTGCGCGCCGCCGCCCGCAAAATCGCTGACACCTTGCGCCAACGTAAAGACCTGCTTTTCGTTACTACCTCGGAAGATGAAATGACGACGGGCGTCAATATTGATGTCAACAATTTGGAAGCCAATCGGTTAGGTGTTACCAAGCCGACTATTATGACAAATCTGGCTTTCGATTATGGTGATGGACTTCCCGTAACTACTTTGTGGGAAGGAGATTATCCAGTGAAGGTGGTGCTCAAATCAGACAAGGATTCGGTAGGGACTTTTGAAAATATTTCAGATGAATATATCTCGTCGTTGAGTGGTAGCGCCGTGCCTCTGCGCCAAATCGCCGACATCAAAGAGGACTACTCTTCTGGTCAGATTTATCACAAAAACGGTATTTTTACAGTAACCGTTCAAGCCGACGTGAAGCGTAACGTCAATGTGACCGGAACTACCCGAAAAATTGATAAGAGTCTGTCAAACATGGAGTTGCCCGATGACATCCATCTGAAATGGGGTGGCGCACGCTTGCAGGATGATACCCTTATGCCACAGATTTTCAAAGGGTTGGCATTCGCCGTATTGGTTATTTTTATGATTCTTGTTTTCCATTTCCGCAGTCTGAAGTTGGCGATTCTGATTTTAGGCGCTACGTTGCTGTCTATTTTCGGAGCGGCGTTGGGTATCCAGCTGATGCGTATGTCCTTTACGCTGACCTCTGTTCTCGGGTTGGTCGCGCTGATGGGTATCATTGTGCGAAACGGTATCATTATGTATGATTACGCGGAGGCGCTCCGCTTGAAAGGCGGACTTTCGGCGCATGATGCGGCACTGGAAGCAGGCAAGCGCCGTATGCGCCCGATCTTCCTGACGAGCGCGGCGGCATCCATGGGCGTCGTGCCTATGATTATCAGTAATAGCGCGTTATGGTCGCCAATGGGCGTCGTTATCTGTTTCGGAACATGGATTTCTATGGTCTTCGTTATCACTGTACTGCCGGTTTTGTACTGGGTCGCCAATATCCGGGAAGACCAAAAACGCAAAGAGTTCCATTTGGGTAATAAATCTGAATGATTCTTCCAAAAAATTAATTTTTGCTCTGCCGGAATCTGGCATTAAGTAAAATTTTAATTGTAAATATTTGCAAATCAAGCAGAAAATATTTATTAAAAATAGGCGAATCCGCTTCCCGTCATAGTATATTTGCAGCGTTGTCTAACGAAGCTCTGTGAACTATGAATGAGATGTTGCTGCACTATTTTTGGAAAAACAAACTGTTTTCTATTCTGAATCTTAAAACGACGGATGGTCGTCCATTGCGACTGATAAATATCGGTTTCGCACATCAGGATGCGGGCCCGGATTTCAAGCAGGCGGTCATCCGGATTGGTAGCATCACGTGGGTAGGGGATGTGGAAATCCACGTGCGTACTTCCGATTGGCTGAAACATGGTCACCAGCATGACGAGAAGTATCAAAGTGTGATTCTACATGTTGTCTATCAACATGATGTGGAACTTGACGGCAATTTCCCGACGTTGGAGTTGAAGGAATACATCCCGCCATCCATGATTGAAGAGTACGAGCAGATGTCGCGCAGCAAGGATTTGCTGCCATGCCGCGGGATTTTGTCGGAAGTGACCTCGTTGCAGTTTGCTGGTTGGTTGACGCGCCTGGCGGCAACTCGCCTGGAGCGAAAACAGGAAGAGGTGTTTACGCTTTTACACCAAAATCAAGAAAACTGGCAGGAAGCCGCCTTCCGCAGCCTTGTCGGGTGTTTCGGTTTCCGAACGAACGCCGCTGCTTTCGAACTATTGGCGAAAAGTCTGCCATACAAGTATTTGCTAAAACATAAAGACTCACGGCTGCAGGTCTATGCGCTCGTTTTCGGACAAGCCGGTATGCTGGATGATCCTCCGGAGGATGCCGACGAATATTATTGTACGCTGCAAAACGAATATCACTATCTCCGTTACAAATATTCGTTGACCGCCATTCCTCAAAAAGTGTGGAATCTTCTTCGATTGCGCCCGCAGAACTTTCCCTGTGTGCGGCTGGCACAGTTGAGCGAATGTCTCTATCGGGTGCCCGACCTGATTCAGCAAGTCCTTACAGGCGTCGGTATGGATGGATTGTGCGACATCGCCCATTTCGAGCCGCACGTCTATTGGAAAACGCATCTCCATTTCGGTCGCGCCAGTCCCGAACAACGCCGTGTGATTGGAAAATCCACGTTGAATCTGCTGATTATCAACACGGTTGTGCCAGTGCGGTTGGCCTATGCGGCTTTCCGCGGCGATGAGGCAGCTCGCGAAGACGGCCTGTCATTGTTGGAACATGGTGACTTTGAACGTAATAGCATCACTCGTCAGTTCGTGGAAGCCGGCTTCCCTGATGCGCATGCGCTCTATTCGCAAGCCATCTTGGAACTCTATCGTAACTACTGCACTCGCAAGCGTTGCGCTTACTGCGATATCGGCTGTCTTCTGCTGAAAAAGTGTGATTAGAAAAGCTGGAAGATGTTAAAAAAACGCTGACATTACATTGCTCTGAATTGTAAATAATTCAAGCTTCGCAATTGATTTTAGCTGCCTTATGATTTACGGTCTGCGTTCCAAATCCTAATCGTAACAGGAAAATCGGCATGCGAAAGTTGTGTAAAAAATGTTGTAATTTTGCAGCGATATTTTTACGAAGCTTATGAAGAAAATTGTCGTTTTATTGATGTCGTTTGTCTTGTGTTTTACGACGAACCTTTCTGCTCAACGCCAGCAACATGAACACAGTCCTTGGCATCATGAGATTGGTATCAATGCGGGACCTAGTTCCGCTGTGGGAGGGCTTATTTATGGCACAGCAGGTTCTTTCCAGGCATTGGGAAGCTCAATTAGCAAAACTTCAATGAAGCTGGACTGGTATGGCCAGTATGGGCTGCATTACTATTATCATGCCAAATGGTGGTGTCAGGTGGGTGTCAAATTTATGGTGGAAAGTGCCCGTACGACCTATTATGCGGATACATTGCATCTAATCGTAAAAGATCGCAGTACGATGACGTTCTTCACGCTGATGCCAAGCGTGCGCTTCACCTACCTCAACCGACCATGGGTGCGCTTGTATTCTGGTGTTGATGTCGGTTGCGCCTATTTATTGAATGATCAAAACAAAACAAAATCTTCTTCTGATGAAGGTAAAAAGGATGACAATTTCTCCTTTGCCTTTAATATGACTCCCATCGGAGTGAGTGTGGGTAAACAGTTTTACGGAATGTTTGAACTGAATTTCGGCTTCGACAGCTTCCTCAAGTTGGGCATCGGTTGCCGTTTCTAAATAAAAATCGCGGACTTTATTATCTGCGCGGAGGCTCTGGAACTTGCCTATGTCACAAACAAAGAAGCCCACGATAACTCGTGAGCATCCTTACTTTCTTCTTGTGACATGTTGAAATTTTCCAGATTTCCGCGCACAAAGAAAAGCAAAAACGCTTTTTATCAAGAAAATGGAACTCTATCATCAGTTAGCCGCTGAGTATAAGAAGATGCCGTAGTCTCATTTTGAGGCTGCAAAGGTACGCAAAAATCATTTAGAAAAATAAAACGAAGCAAATTTTTGTCAAATAATAAACATTTATTGCTGTCCGATAAAAGTCGAAAAGTGGAAATGTCTTCCGTAAGGCTTGAAAATAAGATGTACGAAAGAGTTTTCGAAATCCAAGCCCCTCCTTGTTTTGTTGAATGTATTAACTTCCAATAATAGTGATTATACGTATAGAAAACCATCCGCGCCCAACAGCGTAACTGACTGATTGTAGGGAAATGTCCTCCATTGGAAATTCATTGTCAGCAAAAAGAAAATGAAAAATTTCCTTTTAATTTCCTCAAAATTTCCTGCGCATTTCTTGTGTCACGCCAAAGGCTCCATTATCGTCATTATCAGAAGTCTCGTCTGCACCAACTTTTTCTAATAAAATAGCGAATCCATTTGTTCTCATTATTCTCGTTTTTATCGCTTCTCTATCCTAAGTCTGTTATAATTATTTTGTTAACTTGCGAAACTTAAATTAAATAAAAGTTGTATCTTTGCAAAATATTAATCCCAAATTTTTACCCTATGAAAAAAATTATCGTTACCCTATTGTCGTTTACTTTGGTCATTTGTTGCTTCGCGCAAAAAAGCGGCGATCCTTTGCGCGCATTTCGTTACGTAAACCCCAATGCATCCAACGTTACGGCATTCGACCTGCAGAAAATCGGACAATGGGTTGAGGTGAAAGATTGGGCACAGGAATTACGTCTGCGCCGATCACCTTCTCAAAAAAACGGAATACCCGCTCTCAAATCCAACATTTATAATATCCTTAACGATTGGGCCAATGGAGGTTGCAAATGCGGCATTGACTTCCAGTCCGTCGCCGTCGCCGCACGAAGTACGGACAGCACCGGCATCCACCATTATATCTATATTCCCATCACGAATGCGAAAAAGCTTTTCAAATTTTTAGAAGTAAAGCCGAGTAAATTTTCTGATGCCACCCACACCACTTACTACTATTGGGATAATGACGGTTACGCTCTTTATAGCAACGATGAAGTTATGGTGTGCGATTTCTATTCTCTGGATATGTTTTTTGACGTACCGTCAACGCCACCGACAAAAGAGCAGTTGGCAGAGAAAATTCGAAATTTAGAAAAAACTTGGAGTGCAAATGCCTTCGTTCAACGACCGCACGCGGCACAATTCATCAGTCAGATGCAGGGAATTGACGTCATCAAATTTCAAACCCACGCCCCTGACCTCACCCTAATCGGCAAGGCCTATGACGAAATCTCATCAGTTTCCAACATCATTCAATCGCTATATCCGACATACATAGGCCACTTTACCGCCAATGACAGCGAAATACGCGCCACAATTGAATTTCCAGACGGAACTCCGTTACAAGAGCTGATTCAACACACCATAAACAATCCTAACATACTGATGTTCTGTAAACTAAATTCGGAAGACTCCATTTCTAAAGAGGGAATCGACGCTGCCACCCAAATGATATGCAACATTCTCCGTATGGATTCCCTCCCCTACACCGAAGCAGCCCCACCGCAATACGTTTTTTCGTATAACAGAGAGAATAATACGCAGTGTCTATCCGGCTTCGCGCCCGACAGCTCAAAAGTGGCGAATTTGCTTGCCGAAATAATAAAGCGCAAGCAACTCGGTTACGTATTGTCACCTAATTACGAACTAAAAAACGAAATATCAAAAGAGCGAAAAATGTGGAACGGTTTCACACGCTACGACTTTCACGTCGCTACGATAAGCACCTTTACCCATTACTACTATGGAAACATCACTGTTGAACCAGAATATACTATAGACTCAACCTGCCAGCCTTCAATTGACTACTTTTATTATTACAAAGATGGTTGGTGGGATCCTGTAGTGGAAGAAGTAAAATCAGTGGATGATGACGGAGCGACAGTGATAGACGAATCTGAGATGGATGTTGTTGTAGTGGAAGAAGAAAGAGTGGAAATCCCCGCCAATTCTGACTCCATCCGCAAAGTCGCAGATTCAGATACTATAGAAACCACGAAGATTTTATTACTGAAAGACAACTACTTCTGGTTCACCGACAGCGAAACGGCGGCCAACGAAATCGCAACTCTCGTTCCGATGAATGAGTTGCAGCAGAAAGCGCTGAATCTCCGTCACTACCCTCTTTGCATAGTGGGAAAAGACCTCGGCATCTTCCCTAACGACTCCCTCGACACGGAAATCAACGACGGCATAATCACTATTAAGTATTCAACGCCCAGCGACGGGCACAACCTGTTGTCGAGGATTTTGCGCGATTAGTGATTACTTCAGCCACACCTTTTCAACCCCGTAATTCTCGTGCATTACGAGCAGTGCGGCTTGTTCGGGAATAAGCGGGCACGACCCTTTGCGGGTGGAAATCGCGTATTTCCAAGTCACCGTTTCACCAGCTTCGAGGTTGGCGGTCACAAATTCCACCACCGTTTCATGACCTGCCGCGCCGCCGGGAATCTCCAGCCAGCGCACTACACTTTCCAACACCTCCTGACGCAACGAAATCGCCCGCGGCTGCGCTCCGTTGACAAACACAAAGGTCACCAACATCTCCGACTCATTGTCGGGATTAACCGCATATGTGCGACTGTATTGGTACTGAAAAACGCCGTTCGAATCTACTTTACGGTCAGTTTGTGCCAAAAGCACGAAGGGCATTGCCCAAACGATAAGGAGGAGGAGGATTTTTTTCATAGGTGGGAAAAATATAAAAAAATAGTTGGCAGTATTTGCCAACTATTTTTTATTTGCCATAATCCTAGATTATTCAGCAGCGGGAGCAGCAACTTCCTCAGCGGGAGCAGCAGCTTTTTTACCACGGCTTCTTCTCGTCTTGGTGGCTTTCTTTTCGGTTGCTACAGTGTAGGTTTCGTTATAGTCAACGAATTCAATCATACACATTTCCGCGTTACCGCCCTGACGGAAACCGGATGTGAGAAGACGGGTGTAACCACCGGGACGGTCACCAACCTTCTGAGAAATTTCGCGGAAGAGTTCGGTAACTGCATATTTGTCATGCAATTCTGAGAAGACGATACGGCGTGAGTGAGTAGTATCGTTTTTGCTCTTGGTTACCAGCGGTTCAACGAACTTGCGCAATTCCTTCGCTTTGGCCAACGTCGTTGAAATTCTCTTGTATTTAATCAACGAGCATGCCATATTGGACATCATTGCCTTTCTGTGGGCAGCAGTCCTTCCTAAATGATTTATACTTTTCTGGTGTCTCATAATGTATTATTCCTTATCTAATTTATACTTTGATACATTCATGCCGAATTCGAGACCCTTGTTCTTGACGAGGTCTTCGAGTTCTGACAAAGACTTCTTGCCGAAGTTACGGAATTTCAGCAAGTCGCTCTTGTGGATGGCCACGACTTCGGCCAAGGTCTCGAGTTGTGCTGACTGCAAGCAGTTCAACGCACGGACGGAAAGGTCCATATCTACGAGTTTGGTCATGAGCAACTGGCGAATCTTCTGGTCTTCTTCGCTGAGTTCGCCTTCGACGCCGGATGCTGCCGGGATATCTTCCAAAATCTTCTTTTCATCGGTGAAAAGAATGAAGTGCTGGATAAGAATCTTAGCGGCTTCTTTCAGGGCTTCCTTCGGTTCGATGGAACCGTCGGTATCGATTTCGAGGATCAGCTTTTCAAAGTCAGTCTTTTGTTCGACACGATAGTTGTCAATGACATACTTGACGTTGCGGATCGGGGTGTGGATAGAGTCGATAGCGATAACTCCGATTCCCTCGTGAAGAGGTTTGTTTTCCTCAGCGGAAACATAACCACGACCTTTGTCGATGGTGATTTCCATGTTGATGCGAACGGAAGGATCCATGGTACAGATAACCTGGTCCGGGTTGAGCACCTGGAAAGCGTTGAGGAAACGGTTCATATCGCCGGCAACAAATTTATCCTGACCAGAGATCACGATGGTAGCCTTTTCTGACATCTTTTCCTCAATTCTCTGTTTGAAGCGGATCTTCTTGAGGTTGAGTACGATGTCGGTCACATCTTCCATTACGCCTTCAATGGAGGAAAATTCCTGTGCAACACCATCGATTTTGATGGAGGTGATTGCGAATCCTTCCAAAGAAGAGAGGAGAACGCGGCGCAAAGCATTGCCGACGGTCATACCGTAGCCAGGCTGCAACGGACGAAATTCGAATACTCCGTGGAAGTCGTCCGACTGAACCATGATCACTTTGTCGGGTTTCTGAAAGGTTAATATTGCCATTTTTATGAATTTTATGTTTAACAATGTGATGAAGAATCAGCCATTATTTGGAGTACAACTCGACGATGGCCTGTTCGTTGATGGTTTCAGGAACTTCTTCTCTTTCAGGATAATTCATAAACTTACCAGTCATCATATTGGCATCCCATTCCAACCATGCGTATGCGTTGGAGCGGCCGGCCAATGAATTGGTGATGACTTCGAGAGCCTGTGAACGTTCGCGTACGGCAACAACATCACCAGGAGTCAGCAACATTGAAGGAATGTTGGAAATCTGGCCGTTCACGAGGATATGGCGGTGGCTCACCAGCTGACGTGCAGCAGCGCGAGTCGGCGCAATACCCAAACGATAAACTACGTTGTCAAGTCTGGACTCAATCAATTTGATCAAGTTCTGACCGGTCATACCCTGACGGCTTGCTGCCTTCTGGAACAGTTTTCTAAACTGACGTTCGAGAATACCGTAGGTGTATTTTGCTTTTTGTTTTTCCTGCAGCTGCATGCCGTATTCTGACAATTTGCCGCGTCTTTTGCTCTGGCCGTGTTGTCCCGGAGGATAGTTCTTTCTTTCGAGATATTTGTCAGCGCCGAAGATAGGTTCTTTGAATCTTCTTGCAATTTTGGTACGAGGTCCAGTATATCTTGCCATAATCTAATTTTTTTAATTTTCTAACAATAATAACAACAACTTAAACTCTTCTGCGTTTCGGGGGACGGCAGCCGTTGTGCGGCAGCGGAGTGACGTCGATGATTTCTTCCACGCTGATGCCAGAGGCATGAATGGTACGGATAGCGGATTCACGGCCGCCACCAGGACCTTTCACATATACTTTAACTCTTCTCATACCGAGGTCGTATGCGACCTTGGCGCAGTCCTGAGCGGCCATCTGAGCTGCATAAGGAGTGTTCTTCTTAGAACCTCTGAAGCCCATCTTACCGGCTGAAGACCAGGAGATCACCTGACCATCATTATTGGTCAGAGAAACGATCACGTTATTAAAAGATGCATAGACGAAGGCTTTGCCCAGAGCGTCTATTCTCACAACTTTCTTCTTGGTTGTTTTGGTATTTTTTGCCATATTCTTTTGTATTTCTTTGTTATTATCTGGCTGCTCGCCTACGCGGCGTTCAGGCAGCCGGCGTTAAAACTACTTCGTCGCTTTCTTCTTGTTAGCAACGGTTTTCTTACGACCCTTACGAGTACGAGCGTTGTTCTTCGTGCTCTGGCCACGCAATGGCAAACCAATACGATGACGGATGCCTCTATAACAACCGATATCCATCAATCGCTTGATATTCATTTGAACTTCAGAACGCAATGCGCCCTCTACTTTCATCTCGCCAATGATTCCACGCAAGGTACCCAGCTCGTCATCATTCCACTCGCTGACTTTCTTGTCGTAGCTGATACCGGCCTGGTCCAAAATCTGCTGGGCCGTGCTTCTGCCGATACCGTAGATGTAGGTTAAACCTATCTCTCCTCTTTTGTTTTTAGGTAAATCTATACCCGCAATTCTTGCCATAGTTTATTGTGTTTTTTAATTTATTAATATCAGCCTTGACGTTGTTTAAATTTCGGATTCTTCTTGTTGATCACGTAAACGACACCATGTCTTTTGACAACGATGCATTCGTCGCTTCTTTTCTTTACTGATGCTTTAACTTTCATTGTTGTACTTTTTATTGATTTTCTTTTTTACTTATGTCTGAATGTGATACGTCCCTTGCTCAGGTCGTACGGCGACATCTCAATCTGCACCTTGTCACCGGGCAAAATCTTGATGTAGTGCATGCGCATCTTGCCGGAGATGTGGGCGGTGATGACATGGCCGTTTTCCAACTGCACGCGGAACATTGCGTTACCGAGGGATTCGATGACCACGCCGTCTTGTTCGATTGATGATTGTTTTGCCATATTCTATTTTTCTTTTTTTTGCTTTCGCTATTTGTTTTATTTGCGCCGCATCACTGCGACGTTTGCTATTTGATTCCGAGTGCCTCTTCGATATATTGATATGTAGAGAGAATCTCGGTTTTGCCTTGGGAATTGATCGCCACCTGATGTTCGAAGTGCGCAGACGGTTTTCTGTCAGCCATCACTACGGGCCACTGGTCGTCAATCTCGCGAATCTTTCTGCCACCCATGGCAATCATCGGTTCAATGCAGAAGACCATGCCGGGACGTATCAACTCACCGCTGCCTGCGGGACCGTAGTTCGGAACATCCGGCTTTTCGTGCATCTTCCGACCAATACCGTGGCCGCAGAGTTCCTGAATCACACCATAGTGGAACGGCTTAACGTAACTTTCCACAGCATGACTGATGTCACCGATATGATTCCCGGCCTTCGCGAACTTCAACGCATGAAGCAGTGATTCCTTCGTGCGCTGCACCAACAGGTGTTTCTCCTCGCTCACCTCACCAATCTCGAAGGTGTAGGCGAAATCGCCATGCCAACCGTCAAGACTGGCCACACAGTCGGCGGTCACAATGTCACCGCTTTTCAAAACATAGTCGCTCGGAATACCGTGAACGATAGTTTCGTTGACTGAGAGACAGAGGGTGGAGGGAAACGGCGGGAAACCCGGGTAGGGACGATAACCCTTGCATGAGGGGATTCCGCCGTTATCGCGGATGTAGGCTTCAGCGACCATGTCGATGTGTCGGAGCGGCATGCCCGGCTGCATCAGCTTAGCCACTTCACCCAAGGTTTTTCCAACAAGCAAAGAACTTTTCTTGATTGATTCGATTTCCGAATCGCTCTTCAGATGTACTCTATTCAGGATACCCATTAGTATGCGCTGCTATTGCGACCTTTAATTCTACCGTTTTTGGTAAATCCATCATAGTGTCTCATCAACAGGTGGGATTCAATCTGCTGGAGAGTATCCAGAACAACACCAAC
Organism: Bacteroidales bacterium; assembly: GCA_024400775.1. Taxonomy (GTDB): domain Bacteria; phylum Bacteroidota; class Bacteroidia; order Bacteroidales; family WCHB1-69; genus UBA1756. The sequence continues at coordinate 25,822 of JAKSMF010000011.1, forward strand.
CATGATGAGGAGGGATGTACCGCCGAAGAACTGCGCAAACTGCTGGTTGACACCGAACATTGCACGAACGATGGCGGGCATGACGGCTACGAAAGCCAGAAAGATGGAACCCGGAAGGGTAATCTTGGACATGATGTCATCGATGAATTGTGCAGTCTGCTTACCAGGTTTGATACCGGGAATAAAGCCACCATTTTTCTTCAAATCTTCAGCAATCTGATTAGGATTGATAGTGATAGCAGTATAGAAATAGGTGAAGATGATGATCATGAAGAAGTAAATGATGTTGTAACCCCAACCATTGTAATCCACGAAGCTGTACCAGAAGCCACCTTCACGGAAGTTACCCATGTTGATGAAGGTAAGGGGCAGCATCATGATTGCCTGGGCGAAGATGATCGGCATAACGCCGGCAGCGTTCACCTTGAGGGGGAGGAAGTTACGAGTACCACCATATTGTTTGTTACCGACGATTCTCTTAGCGTACTGAACCGGGATACGACGAGTACCCTGAACCAGCATGATGCTGAAGAGGATGACGAGGAGCAGAACCACGAGTTCGATGATGAACACGATGGGGCCGCCGCCGTTTTCAGTGATACGGGATTCAAATTCAAAACGAAGTGCTGACGGGAAACGGGCAATGATACCTACCATAATGATCATGGAGATACCGTTGCCGATACCTTTGTCCGTAATCTTTTCACCCAACCACATCAAGAATAAGGTTGCGCAGATGAGGAGGATGAAAGATACAAATGCGAACATGGAGATACCGAAGATCTTTGAGTTCAGCATGGAAACGGAGAGAGCACCACGGCCATAAGTACCAGCGAGGTTGGCGATGTAGGCAGGAGCCTGAATAGCCACAACGGCGATGGTCAGATAACGGGTGATCTTGTTGATCTGCTTACGACCGCTTTCGCCTTCCTTCTGCAAACGCTGGAAATAAGGAACGACCAGGGTAAGCAACTGGATAACGATGGATGCGGAGATGTACGGCATGATACCCAAAGCGAAGATAGAGGCCTTGGAGAATGCGCCGCCAGAGAACAAGTCAAGCATACCCAGAAGGCCTTCGCTTGACTGTTTCGTAAAGGCAGACAGCGCACCGGGGTTAACGCCCGGGAGCACAATGTGCGTACCCAAACGATAAATCAAGATGATACCGAGCGTGAAGAGGATTCTCTTGCGCAGGTCTTCAATCTTGAAGATGTTTTTTATGGTTTCAATGAATTTTTTCATAATGGTTTAATAAAAGGGGTGATTATTGTTGGTCTGCTGCTGCACCGATAATGTTGACGGAACCGCCATTCTTCTCGATTGCTTCCTTAGCGGTTGCGGAGAATGCGTGAGCAGAAACAGTCAGTTTGCAGGAAAGTTCGCCTTTACCCAAAACCTTAATCAAATCTCTTTTCTTAACCAAGCCGTTGGAAATCAA
>JAKSMF010000110.1 GCA_024400775.1 Bacteroidales bacterium
GTTGCTGCCGGAATTTTGTACGGCGGAAATAATGGTTTCTGGCTTTTCATTGGGAAAGAGCTGCCAAAGGCAGGCCACCATTCCGGAAAGTACGGGGGAAGAGAATGATGTGCCGTACGAACTCTGTACCTTGTCGGCCGGAGTGACGACCTTTACGCGCGAACCGACGGCGACGGCATCGGGTTTTACGCGGCCGTCGGCGGTGGGACCGTAGGATGAAAATTCGGCCATCTCGCCTTCAATGTCAATGGCGCCGACGGTGATGACGTTCTCCGCGTCAGCCGGACAGGTGATGTAGTGCCAGTTGCCGTCGCCTTCGTTGCCGGCGCTGATGCAAACGATGATGCCTTTGCTCGCGGCGATAGAGGCCGCCTGCGTCGCACGACTGATTTTGCCGTTCATCTCTTCATATTGGTAGGACTGTGCGGCATTGTCGAATTTGTAATATCCTAAAGATGAGTTCAATACGTCGCAACCCAAGCTGTCGGCCCATTCCAGGCCAGCCACCCAGTTGTCTTCTTCGATTTTGTTTTCACTGCGGCTGTCTTCCGTTTTGGCAAGATAAAACGACGCTTTCGGGGCGGTGCCGACAAATTCGTTCTCTTTGAAGCCGGTGATGCAGGAGAGAACTTCTGTGCCGTGTGATCCGCTGATGAAAACGGACCGGCCCGGGAAAACAAAGTTGCGCGTGCCCAACAGACGACCTTCATCGCGCAACGCTTCAAAGTAACTGAGCTTGTTCGTGTTCTCAAAACCGACATCCATCACCACCATCAGCATCCCTTCACCGTGAGCACCTAAACGATGCAGCCAATGTGCCTGATTCATACCAACTTGCATGGTGGTCGCACCGTAAGCCTGATCGCCACCGATGGCATTGTCCGCAATGACTTGCTTGACGGTCGTCGGTGGGGTGTAACTGCTTTGGGGATAGCTGAAATCTTCTTCGTCGCTTAATTTCGCTGTGCAATCACACATGGCGACGAAACTCAACTTCTTGATTCTTTGCGCGATATCTTTTTCTGTAGAATACACCGTGACACCATTCAGCCATTTTGATTTCGTCAGTAGCACCATTGAGGTGTCGATGGAGAGTAACTCCTTGATGTAGTGTTCGTTTACCGGCAGGTCCTGCTCCGTAATCTCGATGTTGAAACGGTGGCGTTTTTCGATGGCGCGCGGTGACAAGAACTCCTCCGGGCGCTCAATAGAATACGGTGAGTCAGCTTTGTCCTTGAATTGAACCCAGTATTTGGCGGGGGATTGTGCCGAAATACTCCATGCAAATGCAAAAATTGCGATTGTGACGAAAAATTTCTTCATAGATGTGGTTTTAAAAATTTGGGGGTGCAAATTTACAACTAAATAGGCAATTGAAAGATAAGAGTGCAATAATTTTTTTCTTCCTGCTTCCTGTTCACCTGCTTCCTGCATAAAAAACTTCTCACTTCTAACTTCTCACTCCTAACTAGAAAATTTGTATCTTTGCAGCCGTCTTTTACCTAAAATACTATTAATGATGGAAACAGAGGAAACTGAGGTTGTAAAAAAGAAGAAATCCCATAAAAAAGGTTGGCTGATTGTTGGCCTTGTTTTTTTGTTTTTGGCTGCTGGCGCAGGTATCTATCTGTATTCCAGTTATATGCGAAAAACCACATCTAATCCGATCGAGGCTGTGCCCGCCGATGCCATGCTGATGGTTCAAGTGAATGATTATGACGCATTTATTGCGGCTGTTGCCAAGTGTGACTCCTATTTGGGCGACTTGGTTTCCCTCGGCGCGCTGGACGGCATGAAGTACTTTCTAACGCAGTTCGTAAGTACGGACCTTAAGTCGGCTCCGATGGCGTTGTCTGCACACGATGTGTCGGGTAAACCTGCGCTGCTGTTGTCGGTGCGTACTACGCAAAAAGATTTTGACAATCTTCTTAAAGTATTGGAAATCAATAGTAAAAATTTCCATAGTTATAAAAATTTCCATATTTATGAAATCGGTACCCACCATCGCACTTTCACCTTCTGTTTCCATCACGGTCTTTTTTCCGTGTCAGAGAACGAAGCTGTGCTGAAGTCCTCTTTGGATTGTGTGCTTGCACTCAAGTCGTTGGCTACTGAAAAGAGTTTTCAACCGCTGCGTGAGATGATGGATAAGAATCCCAAACAGAATTGGCTCGTCATTCCGCATACTGCCTTTTTGCATCATTTGCAAACGATCCTTTCCCCCGATGCTGAAAATGTGTTTTCTTTTCTGAAAAACAATGCCGATTGGTCTGCCTATCAGATGACGGTTTCTTCAGGAGAAATCATCCTTTCCGGATATAGTACTCTGAAAAAAGATTCATTTTTGCAGCGTTGGGAAAGCCAAGATGCAGGCAATCCTGTGGCGTTCGAAGGCATTCTGCCAGCCAATTTGGCGGATTATGCCTGTATTAACATTTCTGATGCACAAACATTTGCATCGGCCTCATCTGTGCCGCCCGCAGCAAAATCCGCGTTGTCGGCTTTGAAAACTGCTGAGATCCACACGTTTACGTTGCCCGACACGGTAAGCTGTCGTTATTTCGCCGTCAGGGTGAACCCCGATTCCGCTTTTTTGCAGTCCTTGCTTCCTGCGGGACACCGTCTGGATTCCACCAGTTTGTGCGGCAGTTACGATTTCGGACGCGGCAATTTCGCCCCCGCGCTTCTGCCGACTTCCTGCGAAACCAATGTCTTCCTGGTGGATGGCAACTACCTGATTTTCTCCGATTCCGTCGCTAATTTGCAGAAGTATAAGCTGGCATTGAAAAATGCACATGCGCTTACCGAAAATCAACTCTATCTCAACCTTCGTTCCGACGGCCGTTGGACGTGCCGTGCTTGTTACCAATGGTTCTTTCAGAATACCGATGGCGTTGCTGCTCGCTACTTATCGCCCGCCTTGGCATCAAAAAAATCGAATCTTCTTAGAACCAAATGCGTCCTTTATAATTGTCTGAAACCTGCGAATGGATTGATTCCTAATAATTTATATATTAAATTCGCTGGCGAATAGGCCTATCCATTTGTCAATCATTAATAATTTTATTTATATGAAAGATTTAAAAAACTACATTGAAACGAACAAAGATCGTTTTCTTGATGAACTTTTCAGTTTGATTCGTATTCCGTCCATCAGCTCTCAGGAGGAGCACAAAGGCGACATGGTGCGTTGTGCCGAACGTTGGCGTGAACTCATCCTTGCTGCCGGTGCCGACCGTTGCGAAGTAATGCCCACTGAAGGAAATCCCGTTGTTTATGGAGAGAAAATCATTTCGAAAGATGCTCCTACCGTTTTGGTATATGGCCACTATGATGTAATGCCCGTTGATCCCATAGAACTCTGGAAATCAGAACCTTTCGAACCGGTTATCCATGATGGGAAAATCTGGGCCCGCGGAGCCGACGACGATAAAGGTCAGTCGTTCATGCACGCCAAGGCTTTTGAATATATGGTGAAAACCAATCAGTTGCCCTGTAATGTGAAGTTTATGCTGGAAGGCGAAGAGGAAATCGGCAGCGGTAGCCTATACGGTTTCTGCGAAAAGAACAAGGAACTTCTCAAAGCCGACATCATCCTCGTTTCCGACACCGGCATGATCGCCACTGATACTCCTTCCATCACTGTCGGTTTGCGCGGTTTGAGCTACCTCGAAGTTGAGGTGACGGGGCCGAACAAAGATTTGCACTCCGGCATTTTCGGTGGCGCGGTCGCCAACCCCATCAACATCCTTTGCCAGATGATTGCCTCTTTGCAGAATGAAAAGAACGAAATCACCATTCCTCATTTCTATGATGATGTGCTGGTGCTGTCTGACGAAGAGCGCGCGCTGATGGCCAAGGCACCTTTCTGCGAGAAAAGTTACAAGGAAGCTATTGACGTTGAGGAACTTCACGGCGAAGAAGGTTATAGCACGATTGAACGTACCGGCATCCGTCCGACGTTGGATTTGTGCGGTATCTGGGGCGGCTACACTGGCGAAGGGTCCAAAACCGTACTGCCATCTAAGGCTTGCGCAAAGGTCTCCATGCGCTTGGTGCCTAATCAGGATTCCCAGAAGATTGCCGAACTTTTCCAGAAACATTTTGAAAGCATCGCTCCCAAGTGCGTGAAGGTTAAGGTTACTCCGTGTCACGGCGGCGAAGCATACGTTTCCCCGATTGACATGCCGGCATACAAAGCAGCTGAAAAGGCGTACGAGACTACTTTCGGCAAGCGCCCCATCCCGACACGCAGCGGCGGCAGCATCCCGATTATCTCCGGTTTTGAACGCATTCTCGGCACCAAGGCCATCCTGATGGGCTTTGGCCTCGGCGAAGATGCACTTCACTCTCCTAATGAAAATTATAAACTTGAACACTTCTTCAAAGGCATAGAAACTATTCCTTATTTCTATAAGTTTTATGCTGAAATGATGAAATAATTTTTTTGATTTCGAAGGCAGAAAGTGGATGCTTTCTGCCTTCTTTTTTATTTATATGAAGAAAATAATCACCACACTTTTGTTGTTCGTTTTCGCAACATTAGCTTTTGCTCAGGTCAATTGTTATCGTATCTATCTGCACGACAAAGCGAACAGTCCGTATTCGGTTGAGCGCCCGCAGGAGTTTTTGTCGCAGCGTTCCATTGACAAGCGTGCACGCTACGATATTGAGATTACCGAACGTGATCTGCCGGTGAATCCCGCATACAAAAATGCGATTCTGCAGGTGGATACGTGTGTCCATATTCTTTCGACTTCCAAATGGACGAATACGTTGGCGATTTGGTGTCCGCAAGAGGATAAATTACAAGATGTTGAAAATCTGTATTTTGTTGATAGTATAAAGCCGGTCGGCTATTATCCGGCATTGGAGAATCATCAGGAGGATGTGACATTTGGTGCCACTGGCGATTTGAACGAACCCGATACTCTGTCGTATGGTTTGGGTTTTGACCAAATCGCGTTGCACAACGGACAGTTGCTACATCAGCAGGGGTATCGTGGGGACGGTATGTTGATTGCGATGCTTGACGCGGGGTGGCTGCTTTTCGATCAGTTTTTCGGATTTCAGTCGCTTTATGACAATGGTCAGATATGGGGAACGTATAACTTTATTCCAGGAATGGACAATGTCTATTTGGGGCATACGCATGGAACATCTTGTGCGTCAATTATTTTGAGTTCGATTTTTTCTCCGTTGGATACGTTGGTCGGTACGGCGCCGAATGCCAACATGGTTTTTATCCGGACAGAGGATCCCGACCACGAACAGTTGATAGAAGAGGATTTTTGGGCGGCGGGTGCCGAGTTGGCTGACAGCTTGGGGGCTGACGTGATTACTTCTTCACTGGGGTACACGCAGTTCGACAATCCTGATTTTGCGTTTGACTATAGTTCTTGCGATGGGCGCACGAGCATTGCTTCGCAGGTGGCGACGATGGCCGCGCATAGTGGCATGGTGGTTTGCGTTGCCGCCGGTAACGATGGTTACAACGCTTGGCACAAGTTGTCGCGTCCGGGTGATGCCGAGGACGTGCTGTGCGTTGGCGCGGTTGATGTTGACAGCGTGTATGCGCCGTTTTCCAGCTGTGGACCAAGTTTTGATGGCCGCGTAAAGCCCGATGTCGCTTCCTGTGGTTGGGACACGTACGTAGCGAATGTGGGTTGGGATGAAGATCACTACTACATGGCGCTTTCGCAGGGAAGTGGCACGTCGTATGCCACGCCGTTGTTGGCCGGGCTGGCGACGTGTCTGTGGCAGGCCTTGCCGCAGTTGACGGCGGTGGAGGTTATGCAGATCATTCGAGAAGCGGGGCACCAATATACCGCGCCCGACACACTGATGGGCTACGGCATTCCAAATTTCTACCAGGCGTGGCTGGAACATCGTGCTGATACGCTGGTTTCCGTTACGGAACAAACGATCCCGTCGTCGGCATTCCGTGTTTATCCTAATCCGTGTCAATCTTGGTTGACGGTTGAAAATCCCGAATCAACGTATATAAATATATGTGTATATGACTTGATGGGGCGTGTTATGTATGCGGATGGTGGTTTTAGTAGGGAAGGGAAGCGTACATTTAATACTGAAAACTGGCCGTCAGGGGTGTATTTTGTACGTGTTCAGCAGAAGTGCGGAAATGCAGAAATTCTGAAAATTGTGCGAGAATAAGCGGCGGAAATGCGGGAAAAGCGTGCACAATAACGGCAAAATACGTGATATAACGAGAGAGTGTGTGTTCTAAAATGTTGAGAATCAACGATAAAAAAATATTTTAATTTTTTTTTCAAAAAGTGAGAAAACAAATCAAAATTCATGTATTTTTGCATGCTCAAAAAGGGAACGGAAATCCGGAGGCCCTCAAGAGCAAAAAGCTGTTGTAGCTCAGTGGTAGAGCACTTCCTTGGTAAGGAAGGGGTCGCGAGTTCAACTCTCGCCAATAGCTCATTTTTTTATGTAAAAACGTAAAAGTATTAACGCATTAAAATTATAAAAAATGGCAAAAGAACATTACGAACGTACTAAACCCCACGTAAATGTGGGTACTATCGGTCACGTTGACCACGGTAAAACTACCTTGACCGCAGCTATCACCAAAGTTTTGGCAGAAGCTGGTCTTTCAGAAATGAGATCTTTCGATTCTATCGATAACGCTCCGGAAGAAAAGGAACGTGGTATTACCATCAACACCGCACACGTTGAATATCAGACTGAAACTCGTCACTATGCACACGTTGACTGCCCTGGTCACGCTGACTATGTAAAGAACATGGTTACTGGTGCTGCTCAGATGGACGGTGCTA
>JAKSMF010000111.1 GCA_024400775.1 Bacteroidales bacterium
TTTAGTTGTAAATCAGATATTTGGGAAAATTGAGCCAATGTTGGTAATCGGGGCCGAGGTGCCGCACGGCGGTGGGCCAGACTTCGTCGGCGGGCATGTCGAAAACGAGGGCGGGCTGGTATTCGGAAACCGCCCACATGCCTTGCGCCACTTCGTCGTCGAGTTGGCCGGCGCTCCAACCGGAGTAACCGATGAAAAATCGGTATTTTAAGTCGGGAATTGCCTTGTGCTCGATTAGCGAAAGCAGAACGTGGTCGATGCCGGCGTAAAGTCCGTCTTTGACGGGTGCGTATTTCTCGGGGTCGGCGAAAGAGTGGAGCGTGAAAATTTCGTCGCCCAACACGGGGCCGCCAAAGGAAATTTCATCATCAATGCGCCAGCTGGGTTTGGCGCGGCGGATGGAGTAAGGCGTTACCTTGTTGAGAATCAGTCCCGCAGCTCCTTTCTCGTCATAATCTAAAAGAAGCACGACCGAATGGTTGAAGTTCCCATCGTTGTAAAACGGCGTGGAAATCAACATCGAACCTGTTTCGAGGGTGACACCGGTGGGCTTGAATTTTAGAAAATCGCTTTGGTAATTCATAATTGGCGGCAAATTTACGTAAAAAATCGTTATGATTTTATTCGCATGATACGCACAGAAAAGTGTATTTTTGCAAACCAAAAAAATCCAATATGCACAATCAGGAAAAATTCTTGCAGCTTCGAAAGGAAAATCCGGTTTTCACATACGAAGGTTTTGACTATCAAATTACTGATAATCAGATTGATATTAAGTTCCATTTCAGAATAGGAGAAGATATAAAGTTTGCCCCGGCGATGCATTTGAATCCAGGGCGACACGGGATTTCTGAAATCCCTGCCGATGTGTGTGAGAATTTGATTTTTCATATCGGGTTGATAGAATTGATAAGTTACTGGAAATGTGCGTGTTCACCGATTGTCCATGTGCGAGGTTATCGCCTGTCGGTTGACCAGCAACAGTGGTGGAAAAAGCTGTATTGGAAGGGATTAGGCGAATTTTTCTACCAAAATGGCATCACCTCTTCGATAGACGATTTTTTGCAGTTCCGCTTTGATGAAGATGCTCAGCCAATTGCGCAATTAAAATGCCAAAAAGTGGCAGAATCAAACCGCGTTATTGTACCTATCGGAGGTGGTAAAGATTCGGTGGTAACCTTAGAACAACTAAGGAAAGAACGCGAAATTGTTCCTTTTATCATCAATCCGCGAGGAGCGACATTGGCGTGCGCTCGCATTGCCGGATTTCCCGATTTGAACGACATTGTTGTGCTGAAACGCCAGATTGATCAGAACTTATTGAAACTCAATGCAGAAGGTTATTTGAACGGGCATACGCCATTTTCAGCGATGCTGGCATTTTACAGTCTGTTGGTCAGTACGGCGACAGGCGTTCGCGATGTGGCGCTGTCGAATGAGTCCAGCGCGAATGAGCCGACTATTCCGGGTACCGAAATCAATCACCAGTATTCCAAATCTGTGGAGTTTGAGCAGGATTTCCGTTATTATGTTAAAACCTATCTTGGAGATACTAATCACTATTACAGCCATTTGCGTCCGTATTGTGAGTTGGAGATTGCCCGATTTTTTGCACAGTATCCCCAATATTTTCCGGTATTCAAGAGTTGCAATGCTGGCAGTAAAACGGATATTTGGTGCTGCAACTGTCCCAAATGCCTGTTCGCCTACATTATCTTGTCCCCGTTCATTGATGATGCGACTATGATAGGTATTTTTGGTGAAGATTTGTTAAATAAGCCCTCGCTGCAAACCTATTTTGACGAGTTGACGGGCATTGCGGAGGTGAAACCCTTTGAGTGTGTGGGCACTATCGACGAGGTGAATCAGGCTCTCGCTATGATTGCCGATTCTCGTGGTGACAAATATTTGGTTCAGCGTTGGCGCAAGTTGAAATAATTTGTTACTTTTGCATTCTAAATCCCAACCCCAAATGAACGGAAAAAATGTATGCGCATATTTGAAATCTGTGCGCCAAAAAGTGGCCGAAGCGAACGGCATTGATATGGAATTTCCGCCTTGTCATTACGAAGGCGACTGTAAAGGCACGTGTCCGCGATGTGAAGCGGAGGTGGCGCAATTGGAGCGCGAACTCTCTAAGCGCCAGCAACTTTCGATGCGTGTGGCCATATTGGGAATCGCCGCCGGCTTGACCTTTGCGGCATTGCCTGCTACCGCGCAGACCGATGATACGACCGTACCGCCTCCTGCATCGGATTTGTCTATTGATGAATTCTATATAGAAGGAGAACTTCCGGATTTGGAGGAATATGCGCCGTATGAGAGAGCTCAATTTCCGGGAGGTCAGGAAAAATTGAATCAGTATCTGGTAGAAAACATCAATTATCCAAGCACTGAACGTCATTGGAATGGTACTATTTGGATTATGTTCATCATAGAGAAAGACGGCAGTATTGGCAAGGTTGAAATATTGTCGGGTGGACCGCAAGTATTTGATGATGAAGCGATTAGGTTAATAACAAATATGCCGAAATGGATTCCTGCCAAAAAAGATGGGGTCGCTGTGGCTGATGTAATCGATTTGCCAATCAGATTTTACATACAAGAATAATTAGAGGAATTTGCTACTTTTGCAAACCCAAATCCCAACCCAGAATGAACGGAAAAAATGTATGCGCATATTTGAAATCTGTGCGCCAAAAAGTGGCCGAAGCGAACGGCATTGATATGGAATTTCCGCCTTGTCATTACGAAGGCGACTGTAAAGGCACGTGTCCGCGATGTGAAGCGGAGGTGGCGCAATTGGAGCGCGAACTCTCTAAGCGCCAGCAACTTTCGATGCGTGTGGCCATATTGGGAATCGCCGCCGGCTTGACCTTTGCGGCATTGCCTGCTACCGCGCAAAATGATGTTACGACCGCACCGCCTCCTGCATCGGATTGGGCTGTTGATGAAGTTGGTGACATTGATGTGTATTGGGATGATTCGCTGCATAACGAATTTCCGGATGTGAAAGCTCAATTCCCAGGAGGTATGGAAAAATTGAATCTGTATCTGGCAGAAAATTTCAAATATCCAAGCAAGAGTCGTTGGGAGGGGATTATTATGGTAGAGTTCATCATAGAGAAAGACGGCAGTATTGGCAAGGTTGAAATATTGTCGGGTGGGCCGCAAGTATTTGATGATGAAGTAATTAGAGTAATAAAAAATATGCCGAAATGGATTCCTGCCCAAAAAGACGGCAAGCCGGTTCGCAGTTACTTTGATATCCCCATCACATTTGTTGACGATTAATCTGTAGGGCTGCAAGGCTTGCAAAGCCGATTTGCTAATTGTTTTCATACTACTTTTGCAGCGTCAAATAAACGTTAATCTTAAAAAGTTCAGGTATGAAAAAAATCTTCTTAGCATTTTTCGTATGTATCGGTTTGCCGATTATGTTGTTGGCCCAAACCGATAAAGTTTTTCTTCACAACGGCAACACAATGGAGGTGAGTGTCAAATCCATTTCCAGTGGATTAATCACTTATTCGTATCCCAATGAGGTGATGACGCAGGAAATTTCTGCGCAACAGGTGGAAAAAATCGTTTTCTCTTCCGGCCGCACTCAGCAAATCAGCGAGAAAATCATTATTAATGGGAAAGATGATTGGGAAAAGGTGATCATTACCACCAACGAGGCCGACATTATCGGATTGGTTCGCAAAGGTGATGTAAAGGGAACTTGGACGGGCTCTTCCTTATCAGGTACGGCAAAAGTTCAGGAAAAAGCGGAACGGGAGGCGAAACAAAACGCTGCCAAGTTGGGGGCACACGTGATTTTTGTTCAGACATACGATACCCGTCAGGCAGGTGGTATGAATGCTGTAACTGGGTTTGGACAAAACGCTAAGGCAGCGGTTAGAGGAGTGGCGTACGGATATGAATAGAATTGTAATTTATTGAAACAGGCTATGATTCGTTTTTATGATACGGAAGATGTGCTTTCTTTTGCGAAATATATGAGTGACGCTGATATAGTTGACTGCGCTTTCGAAGGACAATGGGATATTTTCAACGAATATTTCTGATTTTTACTATTTTTGCACATCAAATATGCCTTTAATGAATTTTTCCAGACTAATCAACAATTATGTTCCGCAGAAACCGGAAAGCCAACAGGTGATTTTCATCAACCAAACCGAAAATGCAAGTTTGGACGACTTTTTTAGAAGAAATCTTGCAGAAGTCGAGCAACGGTTTCAGCAGTATGAACGAACATTCATCTTCCTGCCTCAATTGCTGACGGATGACTATCTGACCACACTTTTGGCCTATAACCGACCGGAAGTCACCAAGAAGTCGATACGGGACAAGGTTGCGGACTTCGATGTGCAACAGATTTATTCTAAGTTCGTTACCTTGGACGAGATGCATGAGGCACGGCAATTTGTCATGGAATTCGTTAAGCAGATGTTCGAGCACAAATGCGTGAAAAAACGGCCGAAGACATCGCACACGGGCTTGGTGTTTTACGAAAAATCCATGTTAGTACGCGACGACGATTGGGACGATGTCTTTTTACGTATGGAAGAAGAGGTAGCCCATTATGCTTTTGCGACTTTGGAGGAAGGAAGTGACAAGTATATCTTTGAGCAGTTGGAGCTTTTTTTCCAACACTATTATCCCGGCAAATACGCTGAGTTGCATGGAGATTCGATGTACAATAGGGGCGAGCAACTGTTTAATGTGTCTTATTCGCGCATAGATACAGCTAACACTTCGGATGAACGTTTCCCCAAAGCCGCATACGAGTTGTCGCAGGAGATTCGCGAAAGGGTTGCAAAACTGCGCTCAATGGGCGTTAACGAATTAGTTATCAAGAGTTTGTTTTATGATCCAGTAAAGCCCAGCCGTTTGCGTATCACGGCCGACAACCGTATTTTACTTCCTGATTATCAGAATATGGAGATTAAGATGGGCCCGTTGCCGAAAGCGGTATTCTTCTTCTTTTTGAGACATCCCGAAGGAATCATTTTCAAGCACTTGGTCAACCATCGCGAGGAGTTGTTGGAATTGTACTGCCGGACTTCGGGCCGAGAGGCGGATGCTGAGATGCGGGAAAGCATTCAGAGCCTCACCAACCCGCTGTCGAATTCCATCAACGAAAAGTGCAGCCGCATCCGCGAAGCGTTTTTGAAGGAGTTGGAGGAACGCTTGGCGACGCCATACGTCGTCACGGGCGACAAAGCGACGCCGAAGAGGATTAAGCTTCCGCGCAAATTGCTGGAGTGGAACACGGGAGGGGTTAGAAGTTAGGGATTGGGAATTAGGACCTTTGACTTCTCACTTTTGACTTCCTACTTTGGCTGTAAACCTATGGAAATCAATTGCATGATATCGCTGTCTGGTAAACATTATTCCAACCACAAAAGCCAAATTTCCTTTTAATTTTCTCAAAATTTCCTGCGCATTTCTTGGTTTACGCCGTAGGCGGAAAAACAGATTGGCTTTCCTTATATTCCATAAGATTTGCACACCCACTTGCGATTACAAGAATAAAGGGGATTATTCCGTTCAGTTTTTCGCTTTCCATGCCCAGCGGATGCCGGTGCGTTTGGTGATTAGGATGAAGATCCAGCAGAAAAGGATGGCGAAAAGGATGCGGAAAACGAAGACGCCGGTGTAGTGTGCGCCGCACGAAATCATGAGGAGCGAATCTTCGATGATGCTGTGGCACAGACTTAAAAATACGATGGAGTAGAGCAGGTCGTGCGGCGTGAGGTGTTTGTCTTCTGCCTCTGCCAAAATAATGCCGCCGCCGTACGCCAAGCCCATGGTCAGTCCGACCAGCACGGCGGGGACGGCATCTTGACCGATGCCCATGAATTTAACGAGCGGGTGGAGTGCCTTGTTGATGGCATCCAAAACTTTGATTTTGTCTAATATCTTTAGTAACAGCACCATAGAAAACACCACGATGAATATGAGTGCGAAGCTATTGATTTGGCTAAGAAGCCAGAGCCACCAGGTTTCGTCGTGCATTTCGAGGTGGATGACGGCTTGTGAGGGGGCGTCAAGTGCGCCGATGGAGCTGTATATGAGGTTGAGGGCGATGCCTGCGATGAGTGCCATGACAAAGCGCAGTGTGAGTGCGAACCAAAGGCGCACGCCGCACAGGGTGGCGACGGTCAGTTCCGCGGGAAATGTGTGGGCAATCAGCATGACGGTGGCTAAGACGGTGACTTGGGCTACGGAGAGCGGTTCCGGGAGCGAGGGCAGCAGGGTGAGGTAGGAGAACAATCCGCCATAGATGTTGACCAGCAGTGTGGTCGCCCAAACGATGCCCATTTCGCCGGGCAGGCCGAGCAGATTCATCAGTGGGGAAAGGGCGTCGCCGATATAGGGGAGCCAGCCGGCCATCTGCAACAGCCGGAACAACAAAGCAACCGGAAACATGATTTTCATCAGCATCCATACTGTTTTCGCGGCCCGACCGAGTGACTCTTTGATTATGGTGAACATCAAATTCTAATTGAAAGTTGAAAATTATTAATTTGGTAAGAAAGTCGCCCTTACAATTCTCCGTCTTCCTATAACTTCATACATTTCATGCGTTTTCATTGGGCAAAAAAAAAGGTTTCCGATTGGAAACCTTCGTACTGGATGGGGGATTCGAACCCCCGATTTTCAGGATGAAAACCTGACGTCCTGGGCCAACTAGACGAATCCAGCATTCCTCGTTGTTTGAGGCTGCAAAAATACAACATTTTTTAATACAAAAAACAACTTTTGTAAAAAAAATTTTTTTGCTATTTT
>JAKSMF010000112.1 GCA_024400775.1 Bacteroidales bacterium
CAAGGGTTTCTCTAAACATCTCGAAATCAACCACTTTCAACAATTTTTCCAAGGGGTTGCCAAGTGAGCCCAATTTTGCGGTGTTCTCTTCCAAATCAAATAAGCCGCAGTTTCCGGTCCGTTTGTAGGTTCGCCTTTTCATTTCAATGCCGTGCAATTTTTCCGCAAACAAACAATTATTTGATTATCAAATATTTATATTAAAATATTTTCAATAAAAATCGGTTTGAGAGACGAGACTGGAGAGTGAGAATCCGCACCCAAAAGTGTAATTTTGTTAAATTGCCTCTTTCTTTAACAAAACAGGGAATAAAATGGCGAAAATCGGGCGTTTTTGTGTTGTATTTTACTGAAAATCAACAAGTTTTAATTAGAAGTCACCATAAATAACCCCAAAACTGTGTGACTTATTGAAATATTTGTATTTTTGCAACTCAATTAATAACAAAAAACACCTCGGTTTTTTCGGGGCCAAAACAGGATGGACATTTACTTTTAATGTAGAGACAGGTTACGTACAATAGTTTTAATTTTTAAAGCAAAAATCATGAAGAAAATAGCCGGATTCATAGTATGTCTATTTTTCATTGTCGCAATGCACGCCCAGAATGATGAATTCACAATGGATGGATTTCATTTGGGTGCCGTTGGTCAATTAGAGCTGCACACTAGCAATACAGTTCTGCCTGCTGTAGGTGATTGGCCACCCACTCCATCCTCCACTGGTATATATGGCTGGGAGACTGGAATTGAGGCCTCCTATCATTTTTGCAAGTATTTTGGTGTGACCACGGGGCTGGAAATCGGCACGGGGTTGTCCTACAGATTAAAACCCTATTACGCTCAAGTGCCTGATGGAAATGGAGACTATGTCGATGTATATGAGTATGCGAAACCTTTTTCCCATGAGGACTACGACCTGTTCATACCCATCAAATTTGAATTTCACTTCCCCCTTGGCAAGAAAATCTTTTTTGTAGCTGATGCGGGTATTAAGTTAAAAGGATTTTTGCACCATGGTCGGTACAAAGGCAATGATAACAACTACACACTCACGCTGATGACCGATTACGATTCTCGAATCACGGATCCAATCCCTTATTTTACTGCGGAGATTACTCCGGTTCCCTACACTCTTGCTTTTGACATATTTTCAAGTGCTGGAATCTATTATGTGCTCCCTTATAAGGATTTACTCCGCTTTACCATAGGGTTTAACTTTTCGCAATTTTACGACTTTAGGGGCACCTATACCTATTGGACTTATTCAAGCAGTGGCACTTTGCTTGGCAAACACGACTATCTTTATCTGCAAGCCGGTTACGTTCATTGCTTCAAATCGAAAAAGCAAAAGAAGTAGAAGAATCCCGTGGCCAAATAATTTTCAGTCCCCAATTTTCAATTGACTAATTCTTTCCTGCAGCCGCGCGAGGAAAGTGACGCCGCCTTTGGCGGAAAATCCTATCACATCATCCTTTACTCCTCGCTCTTTTTCTTGCGGATGATCAGCCGGTCGCAGGTGGCCAAAACGCCCGGCAAAATAATCACCAATCGCTTTGTACGAGGCAATCATTGACGGCATACAGCGGGATATTGGTAAGTTGCTCTTGCCTTTTATAGGGCAGCATAGAAAAACGCGCGGCTTTGATGCCCGGATTCTCTTTGAGCAGAGCCGACAAGGCATTGGCACGCACGTTGGTTCCCGCTTTCGCTTGCGAACTCTTCGATTCCGACATTATAATTGGCCAGCACGGTATCCGGATAGTAGAGTGTGGTGTGGGTGCCTTGCGTGGTGTTGCTGACCTCAATACTGTCGCAGGGAACAGGGTAGTAGTTAAGGAACGTGCGCAAGCGAAGCGTAATGTTTTCCTGCGCTTGGGAATTCCCTCCTCCCGCCACCAACAGCGCGAGAACGAGGGCTTTGAAAAATATGTTCTGTTTCATAAGGGGTGAATTTTTATGTTTTATATGACAATTTATTTACTCACTATCCGCACTAGGAGGGTGAATTTAAGATGCACAACAATCCTCAATCTCATTTTTGGATAGTTGCAAAAGGGCATCCTGTAATGGCTTCAGGAATCATTACAGGATGCCAGAAGCAATGAATTTGTCTGGGCATAGCCACTGAAAAATACAGGAATCAATATAGATAATACGCATTATTTTGCTTTGATTTTTTTATAAAACCAAGTGTCTCAGTAAGATAGTGTGGAAACCAATCGCCGTGATGTTCTTTTAGCGTGCAAAAGTAAAAAATATTTTATAAATGCAAGCTTTTTAAAAATAACTTTAATTTTCTTTGTGTCGAAAAAGTTGACCAGCATTTTGTCGCCGTAAAACTCTGCGGGTGCGTCGCCCGCTATAGGAAATCTTATCAGAACTCGCTCCTATAAAGTCACAAATCCTTCAATCTGAAAGTCGCCACTTGCGACTTTCAGTCATCAGGTCAATTGGTCACTTCTAACCTATACAAACAAACTTCTATAGTATTGCTTTTCTGATGCGGACGAGTTGTTTCAAAAGTGAGCGCAATTCATTGAGTGGCAGCATGTTCGCTCCATCGGAAAGGGCTTTTGCGGGTTCGGGGTGTGTTTCAATGAACAGGCCGTCGAAGCCGACGGCGACGCCAGCCTTGGCAATTGTTTCAATGAGTTCGGGATGTCCGCCGGTCACGCCCGCCGGCTGGTTGGGCTGCTGCAACGAATGTGTGCAGTCGAGCACCACCGGGCACGCATTCGCCTGCATCGCCTTCACCCCACGAAAGTCCACAATGAGGTCCTGATAGCCGAACGAAGTGCCGCGTTCGGTAAGCATCACCTGGTCGTTGCCGGCTTCACGCACCTTTTGTACCGCAAATTTCATCGCCTCGGGCGACAAAAACTGTCCCTTTTTGATGTTGACGATTTTGCCGGTCTGTGCGGCGGCCACCAGCAACGAGGTCTGGCGCGACAGAAATGCCGGAATCTGGATGATGTCGGCCACCTCAGCCGCCATCGCCGCTTCCTCTTCCGTGTGAATGTCGGTGACAATGGGCAATCCCAACTCCCGTTTTACGTCGGCAAGGATTTGCAGCGCCGCCTGGTCGCCGATGCCCGTAAACGAGTGCAGCGACGAGCGGTTGGCCTTGCGGTAAGATGCCTTGAAGAAGTAGGGGATGTCGAGTTCTTTGCAGATGGCAGAGGCCGTCTTCGCCACTTCAAAGGTGATTTCACGGTTTTCGACAACGCATGGACCCGCGATGACAAAGAAGTTTCCGGTGGTATTAATCAGTGATTTATACATGGTATAGAGGTGAAAGCAATTATAAATTTCTTGTAATGAGTTCGTTAATGACCGCTTTTGACGGCATGGTTGGTGTAGAAGCGCACATCATCGAGGGTGATGGTTTCGTCGCAAAAGATAAGCAGGCGTTCGATGACATTGCGCAGTTCGCGCACATTACCCGTCCACGGATAACTCTGCAGTTCTGCTACCGCTTCGGGCGTGATGGTGGGAATGTGGCGTGCCGTATTATTGCAGAGTTCTTCAATGAAATGATCTACTAACAAGGGGATGTCGTCTTTGCGTTCGCGTAGAGACGGAACTTTGATGACGATGACGCTCAGGCGGTGATAAAGGTCTTCCCGGAAACGCTTTTTGCGGATTTCCTCCTGAATGTCCTTGTTGGTTGCCGCAATCACGCGCACATCAACGGGAATCTCTTTTTCGCCGCCGACGCGGGTGATTTTGTTTTCTTGTAAAGCACGCAGCACTTTCGCCTGGGCTTCCAGACTCATATCGGCAATCTCATCAAAAAAGATGGTGCCGCCGTTGGCCAGTTCGAAATCGCCTTTCTTGGTTTTGATGGCCGAAGTAAAAGAGCCTTTTTCATGTCCAAACAGTTGGCTTTCAATTAATTCTGATGGTATGGCTGCGCAGTTGACTTCGATGTAAGGTGCGTTGGAGCGGTCGCTTTTCTGTTGGATCCAATGGGCGACCAGCTCTTTGCCGACGCCGCTTTCGCCGATAATCATCACGCGGGCATCGCTGAGAGCCACGCGGTCGATAATGTTGCGGATTTGTGAAATCGGCTGGGAGTTGCCGATAATTTCGTATTTCTTGCTGATTTTTTTGCGCAGCACCTTGGTCTCATTGACCAAATGACCGCGTTCCACTGCATTGCGCGTGCTGATGAGCAGGCGGTTCATGTCAATGGGCTTTTCAATGAAGTCGTAGGCGCCTTTTTTGACGGCATCCACAACGATATCGACGGTGGCGTGCGCGGAGATCATGATGACGGGAAAGTCGTGTTCTTCTTTGAGGTGCACGAGAGTTTCGATGCCATCCATGCCGGGCATTTTCACATCAATAAGGGCCATGGCGATGCGTTCGTTTTTGGCCACTTCCAATGCTTCGATGCCGCTACGTGCCTCACAAACCGCATAACCTTCATATTCCAAGATTTCGCGTAGTGCGCTTCGTATGGCTGCCTCGTCGTCGGTAATTAGGATTTTCCCCATCATATTATTTAAAATAAAGGGGAATCCGTTTTCGAATTCCCCCTTTGATATGTAATAAAAGTTTATGCCTGAACGAGATAATCAACGAAGAGGGCAGGGGTGTGGACCTGTTCCGGAGCGATGGCGCCGACGGGAACGATTTCCTTGGCTTCGGCGATAACGAGCTCGGCTGCGGTAGCCATCATCGGGTTGAAGTTGTTGGTTGTGCCTCTGTAGATGAGGTTGCCGTTTTCATCGGCTACGGAAGCGCCGAGGATGGCGATGTCGGCGTGGAGCGGTTTTTCAAGGAGGAATTCCTTGCCGTCAACAACGACTTTTTCTTTGCCTTCTTCAATCATGGTGCCCAGGCCAGTCGGGGTAAGGACGCCACCGAGGCCGGCGCCACCAGCGCGAACGCGTTCTGCCAATGTGCCTTGCGGTACGAACTCAATTTCTAAGGTTTTGTTGTTCAATCCTTCAACCGCCAGCGGGTTGGTGCCGATGTGGGAAGCAATGAGTTTCTTTACCTTGCCGGCGGCGATGAGTTTGCCGCTGCCTTTTTCGGGATAGGAAGCATCGTTGCAGATAATCGTCAAATCTTTGGCGGGACCTTCCGCAATCGCATTGATAACATTAAGAGCTGAACCGGCAGCCAAAAAACCACCGACCATAATCGTCATGCCGTCTTTTACCATAGCGGCAGCTTCTTTTGCAGAAATTGCTTTTTTCATGTGAATATCTTTTGATTTTTAATTGATTTCTTACTGCAATCCGCGTTAGCACGGAAAACGGCTGCAAATTTACATTATTTTATTGAATTATCGCCCCATCGGAGAAATGTTTTGCTTTTTTATTTCAAAAAAATAAAAAATCGTATCTTTGCAAACTTTTCTTTAATAATAATTGTTATTAACCACAAAACGTTTTTATCATGTTTGGACTTGGATATTGGTTGATTTTCGGTGGATTTTTCGTGCTGAGCCTCATCGTGCAATCGGTAATGAATTCGCACATGTCGCGTTATTCCAAAGAGTTTCTGCCGTCGGGGCTCACCGGACGTGAAGTGGCGGAAAAAATGCTCCGCGAAAACGGCATCTATGATGTCCGGGTGACCTGCATTCAAGGACATCTGACCGACCACTACAATCCGACCGATAAAACCCTGAATTTGAGCGAAGAGGTATATAATGGCAGTAGCGTGGCTTCGGCTGCCGTCGCCGCTCACGAATGCGGCCACGCCGTCCAACACGCCGAAGCATACTATTGGCTTGGACTACGTTCCGCCATGGTCCCGGCGGTCAACATCGGCGGCACTCTCTCCACATGGGTGATCCTTGCCGGACTGATGCTTATGTCGTTTCTCCAAGCCACCTCCATCGGTTATTATGTCGCCATTATTGGAATTGTGCTTTTCGCCCTGACCACCCTTTTCGCTTTTGTCACCTTACCGGTGGAGTTCAATGCTTCCCGTCGTGCCCTTAACTGGTTGGAAAATAGTAATTTGGTGACTGGTTCCGCACATGATCATGCAAAAGATGCGCTCTCGTGGGCGGCTCGTACATACGTGGTTGCAGCCTTGGCTTCACTTGCCAGCTTGCTGTACTATATTTCTCTTGTGGACCGCAGATAAAGTTATCAACAGGCTGTCAGTAAATAAACGGCTTATCAGTGAGCATCTTAGTGTTTTTTGCCGCTGATGAGCCGTTTTTTTTGCCAAAGATTTCGTTTTTTGTTGTAGTTTTGCAAGCTAGTGAAAAGAGTAGTTTTATCGTTAGGAAGTAATCTGTCGGAACGCCGCGTTTTTATTGCAAAGGCGGCCTCGGCAGTAGGGGGAAAAGTGGGGCGCGTTTTGCGGAGTTCAAGCGTGCGTGAGTCCGAATCGTGGGGATTTTCCTCTTCGCCCTTTCTCAACCAGGTGCTCGAAGTGGAAACAGCGTTGACACCCGAACAGGTGCTGCTGGCTACCCAACAAATCGAACGCTCCCTGGGACGGACGGAAAAGTCGGGCCGCGACGAAAACGGACAGCCGGTTTATCACGATCGCACCATCGATATCGACCTGCTGTGGTTCGAAGGCGAAAGCCGATGCAGCGATAAGCTCACCCTTCCTCACCCACATATCGCACAACGCGAATTTATACTCGTATTACTAATTGAACTTTTTGATAATCAAATTGTTGCGCCTTTCAAAGAGTCGTTTGTACGTATGTTGGAGACGCTGCAAAACCAGTCGGAAAAAAACGAATTATGAAATATAACTATATAACGGTAGAAGGATGTATCGGGGCAGGGAAGAC
>JAKSMF010000113.1 GCA_024400775.1 Bacteroidales bacterium
TAGGTCGTTTTGCATTTTTTTACGATGTTTGACGTTCCGCTTTTCGCACAATTTCGCACAATTTCCGCCGCGCGCGCTGATGCACCCCTCCCGCCGAGACGTTGCAAAAGTGCCGAATAATCGTCAGAAATACGCTCTTTGGTGGCCTTATCGTGCAACAACTTTTCTACTTCGTCGTGCAATTTCTCCACGGTGAGGTCGTGCTGAATCAGTTCGGTTACCGCCGGCTTATCCAATACTAGGTTGACCAGCGAGATATATTTGATGGTGTCTTTCGCCACCGCCTTGGCAATTTGGTAGGAGACGCCGCTGGTTTTGTAGCACACCACCTGACGTGTGCCTAAGATGGCGGTTTCCAGCGTCGCCGTGCCGGAGGTGACAATCGCTGCCTCGGCATTCAGCACCAGCGGGTAGGTCTGCGACAGGGCGCATTTCACGTCGTAGCCGCGCAAAATATCGTCGTACAGCTTCTTCGGCAGCCACTTCACCGTGGAAACCACAAACTGGTAGTCGGGATAAAACTTCACCACCTCCAGCATCACCGGCAGTATCTTGGTGATTTCCTGTTTGCGGCTGCCTGGCAGAATGGCGATGATGGGGCGCTCGTCGAGGTTGTTGCGCGTGCGAAAATCGCGAACTTCGGACTGCTCGTGAATGTTTTCGTCAATGGCGTCTAATAGCGGATGTCCGACATAATCGGCTGTATATCCGTATTTTGCGTAGAAGTCCTTTTCAAACGGCAAAATGGGCATCACGTGGTCGCAGGTACGCTTGATTTTGTGTACGCGCCCCGTTTTCCACGCCCAGATTTGCGGTGAGATGTAATATACGATTTTAAATCCCTGCGCCTTGGCCCACTCGGCAATGCGCAGGTTGAAGCCGGGATAATCCACCATCACGATGATGTCGGGACGGTATTCGAGAATGTCCTTTTTGCAGAAACTGATGTTCCGGAGGATGATACGGAGATGCGTAGCCACTTCCCAAAATCCCATGAACGCCAGGTCTTTGTAGTGTTTGATAATCGTTCCGCCCTGCGACTGCATTAAGTCGCCGCCCCAGCAGCGATATTCGGCGCCGTCGTCGATTTTGTTGATTTCGCGCATTAAGTTGGAGGCGTGCAAATCGCCCGAAGCCTCCCCGGCAATAATGTAATACTTCATGATAGTTAGAAGTTAGGAGTTAATTTTGGGACGCTGTATATTTACTCGGAAAAATTAGTACCCCGCCGCCGCGGTAGGGTTAAGAAGTTAAGAAACTAAGAAGTGAAGAAGTGCCCATCCCATATTACTTTATAAACTTTACAAACCTTACAAACTTTATAAACTAAATTAATTTTCAATTAAAAAACTCTCAGCTCTCAGTTCTCAGCTCTCTGCTTCTTCCAACGGTCGATGCCGACTTTGAGGGAGAAGATGTGCGAGTATTGGGCGATGGAGAGGTCGCCGATGTCGGTGAGGGCGTAGTCGATGGTGACGATGTTTTTGATGCATACGCCGATGCCGAGGTTGATTTGGAGAGAGGTTTTCTTTTTTCCGTCGAAGTCGGCTTCCTGCTGGAAATTGCCGATGCCGGCGCGGATGGCGACGATTTTCTTGTAGGCAAATTCCATTCCGAAATGCGGGTCGAGGCAGAGCACATTGCTGTGAATCAGTGAGTGTCGCTGACCGTCGAAGGTGAAGTCGAAGTCGAGGGCGAAGGTGGCGTTGAAGCCTTTGCCGAGTTCAACGTACTTGCCGGCGCCGAGGATGAGTTTCGGCAGTGTCAGCTCGAGCGTGTTGCTCGGAATCTCGTTGCCGGTTTGGTTGAATACTTCCACCACTTCATCGCTGAGGTGGTAGCTCCAAGCGTTGAATGTGGAGGTGGCGTCGCGCAGCAGCATGCCGGCGTTCCAACCGTTTTTCACGTAGTGCAGTCCGAGGTCGATGCCGAAGCCCCACGCACCGGCAAAGTCGCCAATGCGGCGATGTAGTATCTTGACATTCCCACCTAATGACAAACCACTGACATTCTTGAAGTTATGAGCGTACGTCAAAAGAAATGCGTTGTCGGCGGAGGAAAAATACGAAATTTTTGAATAATCTACATTTCCCTGATTGTCAATAAGTTCCGTGGTATTCATGATGTTGTCCACACCGAAGCGGATGTACGAAAATCCAACCGTGGATTGTGAGTCAATGCGGACCGCCACACCGGCATAGTCGTATTTGGCGATGCCGGCAAAATATTCGGCGTGCATCAGTCCCAACTCGTAGCGTTTTTCCATGGTGGAGAGACAGGCGGGATTCCAATAGGCTGCCGTCACGTCGTTGGCGATGGAGGTCATGGTGTTGCCCATGCCCAGCCCGCGCGCGCCGAGGCCGAGTGATAGAAATTCATTACTATACTTGGCCGTCTGTCCGAAAATGGCCAAACTGCAAAGCGAAATCAAGACGGCACAAAGTAGTTTTTTCATAGGATGATGCGTTCTAAAAACGTAGTTCGTACGGACTTTATTGTATCGGTTCGTGGGTGCGGAGGAAGCGTTCGACCAGTTCGTCGGCGGAGCGGGCGGATTTGCGGAGCCATTCATAGTAGAGTTCCGCCTTTTCGTCTTCCGAAAGATGCCAGGCGACATCGGAGCGGTGAAGTCGTTCCATAAAGTTGGAAATGAGGATGGCGACAGAGTTGGAAATGTTGAAACTCTCTGTAAATCCGTACATTGGGATTTTGACGGCTTTGTCGCAGACGGCTTTCGCTTCGTCGGAAAGGCCCGTCAGCTCGGTGCCGAAAAAGAAGGCCGTTTTTTCTTCCACCGGCAGGTCTTGGATGAAGACGCTGTTTTCGGCGGGCAGCGTGGCGACAAGGGTGTAGCCCTCGGCGTGCAAACGGTCAGCGCATTTCTGCACATTGCCTGGCTCGTTCTTGTAGTTGTTGAGAGTCAGCCACTTATCTGAACCCATCGTGATGGCGCTGTGTGTCTGAAATAGGTTTTCCTTTTCAATAATATGCAGATCCTGCACTCCGTAGCACTCACAGGTACGCATTACCGCACTGATGTTCTGTGTTTGGAACAAATCTTCCAAAACAACGGTAAAGTGGCGGGTTCTATTCTCTAAAACACTTAAAATGCGCTCATTACGTTCTTCAGTGACAAATTCACGCAGATATTCCGCAAGGGCTTTTTTGGTATTGATATTTAAATCTTCCATATTATAACATAGTATATGAGAAAAATGAGGTGCTTTATTCAGCGTTGATTTTAATGAAAATAAACAAAAGTAGGGTGAATCCCCAGAGGGATGAGCCACCGTAACTGATGAAGGGCAGCGGGATGCCGATGACCGGCACCAAGCCGATGGTCATGCCGATGTTGATGACGAGGTGGAAGAAAATGATGGAGGCGACCCCGTATCCATAAACCCTGACGAACGTGCTTTTGTGCCGTTCCGCCAGGAAGATAATTCGCAAGATGAGTGCCATGAATAGAGTGAAGATGGCGATGCTGCCGATAAATCCCCACTCTTCGCCGATACCGCAGAAGATGAAGTCGGTGGTCTGTTCGGGTACGAAGTTTAGTTTGGTCTGTGTGCCGTTGAGGTAGCCTTTGCCGGCAAACCCGCCCGAGCCGATGGCGATTTTCGATTGGTTGAGGTTGAAGTCGGCACCTTTCGGGTCGATGCTTTTGCCGAAAATCGTATCAATACGCTGGCGTTGGTGCGGTTGCAGCACTTTCGTATATGCCACATTGACAGCGAAAACAAGCATGACGAAGCCGAGGAAAATGCCGACGTTGCGAAGCAGTTTCATCTTGTTGCCCCGAATGAAAAAGCAGGAGATGCAGAGCAGCACCAGCAAAAACGCGATGGTGTAGAGTTCGTTCCACATCAGCGTGAAAACGAAAGTGACGATGATGAGAAGGCCTAACAGCATGAGCCAACCGCTGAAACCTTCGCGGTAGAACATGATGATTAGGGAGAAAAACACCAATGCGGAGCCGGTGTCTTTTTGCAAAATGGCAATGCCGGCGGGGACAAGGATGAAGATGAATGCAATCAGCCAGATGTTGCGCCGCTCGCTGTCGGTTTTGCCTTCGTTGAAGAACTTCGCCAACGCCAACGCCGTTGCGAATTTGGCGAACTCAATGGGTTGGATGCTGAAACTTCCGATTTTAATCCACGCTTTCGCCCCCGATATTTCCGTGCCTAAAAACAGCACGGATAGTATCAATAGCATGAATATCAGGTAGATAATGTATGCGTTATTGTAGAAAAACTTTCCTTCGACCACCAGAATGGCGATGGCGAAGGCCGCCGACACGATAATCCAGATGAGCTGGCGACCGTAGTTCTGGTCGAGGTTGAAAAGGGTGAATTCGGCCTGCGGGTCGTATGAAGATGAATATATGGAGAGCCAACCGATGATGACGAGTGCCACATAGATCAGAATGAGGTGGGTGTCGATACCCTTGGAAGTTACAGCTTGACTATCAGTTAGCATTTTTCTTTTTTGCGTAATACAGGGTGTGGGTTAGGACATCCTGTTCTTTTTGAGTTTGTTTGATTTCGCGGTTAAGGTACATTTCGGTCATCAGACTGGCGATGCGTGCCGCGAGTACGCCGCCCCAACCACCGTTTTCAACTAAGATAAAGAGGGCGATTTTGGGATGATCTACCGGGGCGAAGCAGGCGAAAACGGAGTGGTCGGCGCCATGCGGATTCTGTGCCGTACCGGTTTTGCCTGCCATCTCGATTCCTTCCACTTGCGCCAAACGTCCTGTGCCACCGCTGATTACCAACTTCATCCCTTCAATGATGGGCTCGAAATAACGCTGGTCGATTCCGCAGTCGATTTTTTCGTTGTATCGCTTGTTCGGCGTGTTTTTTGTGCCGATGGCGCGGACAACGTGAGGCTTATAGTAGTAGCCGCGGTTAGCCACGATGGCGATCAAGTTGGCCATCTGCAACGGTGTGCTACCAACTTCGCCCTGACCTATCGCCATGGAAATCACGGAGTTGGCGTTCCAATGTCCGTTATAGCGTTTGTCGAAAAATTCAACACTCGGAATGATGCCTTTGGATTCGTACGGCAGGTCGGTGTTGAATTTCTGTCCGAAGCCCAGTTGGTTGATGCGGTTTTTCCACACTTGATAACCTTCCTGAATGGAGTGATAGCGTGAGTTGCTGATGGTGTTGTAGAAGGCGTGGCAGAAATAGGCGTTGCAGGAACAACGGACGGCATCCACCAGATCGGAGCCGGCGTGGGAGTGACATTTCAGACGATGCCCGCCGTAAGAGTAACCGCCGCCGCAGCTGTAGTATGTGTTGCGGTTGATGACTCCTTCCTGTTGGGCAATCAGCCCGTTGGCGATTTTGAAGGTGGAGCCGGGCGGGTAGCAGGCCTTCAGCGCACGATTGAACAGCGGCGTGTTTTCAACATCCGCATTTAGCGCAGCGTAGTTTTTGCCACGGTCCTTGCCGACCAACAGATTCGGGTCGTAGGTGGGCATAGAGACCACACAAAGCACTTCGCCGGTGGAGGGCTCAATGGCAACGATACTGCCGCGTTTGCCTTCCAGCAGTTTTTCGCCGTATTCCTGTAGCTTGAGGTCAAGCGTGCTCCAAAGATTGGCACCGGCAACGGCGGAAACATCCGCTTCTCCGTTTTTATAAGGTCCTTGTTCTCTGTTGTTTACATCAACCAAAACCATACGTTTGCCTTTGCGGCCGCGCAACTCCTCTTCGTAGGATTTCTCAATGCCGCTGATGCCGATGTAGTCGCCCAGCTGGTAGTATGTGTCTGTCGATAACTGCTGGTCGGTGATTTCACCGATGTAGCCGAGAATGTGCGCCGCGATGGGAACAGGGTAGGATCGGAGAATACGGTTTTGGACGAAAAAGCCCGGAAACTTGTGCATCTTTTCCTGCAAAAAGCCGTAATCGTCTTTGGGCATCTGCTGTTTGACAATCGAGGGCAGCAACGGCGAGTATTTCTTGGCCTTCTCCAACTTTTCACAAAGTTCTTCTTTTGTGATGTCGATGGATTTGCAGAGGTCCATGGTGTCGAACGGCTTCATGTCCTTCGGGATGACCATCAGGTCGTAGGCGGCTTCGTTATATACGAGCAATGAGTCGTTACGGTCGTAAATCAGTCCGCGCGGCGGCGTGATGGTGACTTCACGGATGGCGTTACGCTCCGCCGCCTCCTTGTATCGCTTGTCAATAACCTGTAAACCAAATAGTTTGCAGAGGCAAACGACCGACACCAGCAACATGCTGCCGATAATAATGATTTTTCGTTGTTCAGAAAGTGGGTTCATTATTTGTTGCGACGGCTTAATTCAAATGCTAAATCCTTGAAAACTTGTTTTTTACTATCTTCTGGACCGTTGATTTTGTCTAATTCCGCCAATGCCAGTTCAGCGAATTTGTCGATTTGTTCTTCGGTTTTTTTGCGAATGCCCAAACGGTCGTAGATGGCTTTGACGGCTTGGAATTTTTCGTTGTCGTCAAAGTCGGTTGAGGCGAAATAGTGTTCGAGTTCGGCTTTATCGTTGCCGGTAGCGTTTTCCAAAGCGCTGAGATAGAGGTATGTTTTTTTGTTTTCGCGAATATCGCCACCGATTTTTTTGCCAAATACGGCATTGTCGCCATAGACATCCAGCAGGTCGTCTTCCAGTTGGAATGCCATCCCGAGGTAAATGCCGTACATGTAGCTGGCTTCCTGTAGCTTCATCTTGCTCCTTTCAGTAAAAGCGATACGAGTATTTTACCTCACCGCCCGT
>JAKSMF010000114.1 GCA_024400775.1 Bacteroidales bacterium
GCAGTATGTTGTGCGAAATATTGGATTGATAGGTCTCTAAATCACATTCATTTTCAATGGTGGCTTTGTAAAAATAGAGCGTTCGGTCCACGCGCAGATGGTCGTCATCCAAAAAAATATAGGTGTCGGTCCCGTTGTTTTCCAATGTGGCGATACGCACGAAGTTTTGGTCGTCATCCACGCTTCGGTAAAGATGTACCCGGGTGAAGTTGACGGTCGGTCCAGTAGAAACCTTGATTTCCAAATCTTTATTGTCAACGACGGAAACGTAGCGTATGTATGCGAAATCGTGATTATCAGCTGAATTAAACAAAAATGTGCATTTCGTTGAAGTGGCTGACACGTTACCGCCGTAGTTGACGGCGCGAACGATACAATCGTATGTGCTTTGAGGAACCAGTCCGCCTAACACGAAAGTCCGGCTTTCGCCGTCGGTTTCACCTGCATACGTGAGAGGCCCACCGTTTTCAGAGTAAAATATCTGATACATTTCCACTTCCATCGGTATGCCTTCGTACTCGTCCCACGTCAATGTGGCTTCGCGACGGCAAAGATCGTATGTCGCATTAACGCGGATGTTGTGCTGTGGGTCGCTCATCGCACTGGAGTTCATGCAGCTGTCAAGTGCGGCGATACGATATTGCTGCGTTGAGTTTGCCGAATTGTTCAAGTCGGTCCATTGGGTGTTGTCAATGCCGTAAACTGTGTCAAGCGGAATCCAAAGCCCGTTTTCCATGTGATAAATAATGTAGGCAAAAACGTCGGTGGAGAAGGCTTGTTCCCATCCAACTTGAATATTAGAAGTCTGAAAATCAACGGAAACGCTGTCCAACTGAGGTATGTCCGGGGCGGTCATGTCGGAGAAGATGTCGCGTAGCGGACGCGAGACGCTACGGCAGCCGCTGGCGTCTGCCAGCTCGACGCGGTAACCCAGCGTGGCTTCACAAATATCCACAGTATCGCGGTAAAGTAGCGTATGCGCATTGGCGATGGGAGTCCAAACACTGGCCGGATATTCGCGGAAAATTTCATAATGGTCGGACGAGGTCGGCAGGGCGGGGGAGTGCAGTGGCGACCAGTTTAGTACTGCCAGTCCGTTGCCCTGGTTGGAAAGGTAGAATTCCAAGGTGCATAGTGTGTCAGATGCAGCACAAGATGTTGCAGAACAGGCGCTTACGTAATAATAGCAAGCAGCTTGGTTGAGCGCGTCCGCACCATTGTGGGTGTATGTCGTTGTTAAGGCATTGGTGATTTGGGTGATTTGTGAAAAGTTGTTCCCGTCCGTGGAATAATAAACCAGGTATCGATTGAAGTCGGCAGTGGATGCCGGTGCAACCCAACTGATTGTGACATTGCCGGCTCCGTCCACACTCAGACAGCGCAATTCGGGCGGCTCAATTGCGAAGGCAATCCAGCTGCATACGGCAATCCATAACGACAACATCACTTTTTTCACGCCCTAATAACGAAATTATATTAAAAAAAGTATAATGCGACACCTTAGTACATGACAAAAAATGAAAATTCTGTCAATTTGTTGTTATGTAGAGTTGTATTGTTGTCCGCTAAATAATATTTGTTATAAAGTCCTACGTTCGTTTCAATCAGAACCAATAAATCGTCATAAACAATTGACAAAAGTGTTTTGACTTCTTGAGAATCAACGAAATACAGTTATGTGTGGTGTGTTGAAAGAATGTATCTGCCAAAGTGATAACTACTTCCATTTTAATGCGATGGAGATGCCGGCATAGGAATGACCAGCCAAAACACCAGGCTCAAAATAAGGGGCAAAGTGCATGGAGAGATCGTCGGAAATGTCAAAATAAAACAGGTGCGCATCCACGGCGGCATCAATGATGTTGAGCATATAAATGATGCCGGTTGCGGCGATGGCAATTTCCATGTATCGGGTGTAGGTCTTTTTCATGGAAAGCACGGTCTCATCGTCAAAAGTGGCGAGTTCGGGATTGGGTATTCCGAAACCTTCCTGCATTCGACAGCGGTATTCCGTTCGATAAAGCGACATTTTTTTCGAGAAATCATAAATAAAGTAACAGGAAGCACCGAGGCAGCCGTAGATGATGGGGATTTTCCATGCTTTTTTGTTGTAAACCTGTCCGGCGCCGGGCAGTACCGCCGACAATGCGATGGCAATTTTAGGCGAATGCTTTTTCTGTAGAACAGAATCTGTGGTGTGAATTGTTTCTACGGGCTGGTCAGCAGAAACATATACATTGCTTCGCTCGCGCATCCCCGTCCGATTTTTCACATTCACTGGTGGCTGCTCGGTAGCCGTTGAATCAGCAGATGTCGTAACATCCTGCGCCGCCAAGTCCGGCAGGAGAAACATCCATAAAAGGAGCACGACCGTACCGAGGTGGCGCAATCTCATAAGAATACAATTATTCGGAAAGCAGTTTCATCAACTGTTTCAGTTCTTCGTCGGAAGCGAAAGGGATTGTGATTTTGCCTTTGCCTGATGTGTCGCGTGTGATTCCGACTTGGGTGCAGAAACGTACCGACATGTCGGTGCGGAAATGTATCAGCTCGTCGCTGAGTTTAACGCGAGTTTTCTTTTGTGGTTTGATTTTTGAGGAAATGCTCTTCGCTAATGCCTCGGTTTCGCGAACCGACAGCTTTTTGCACAATATTTCGTTGAGCATTTTGTTTTGAATCTCAAAATCCTCAATTCCGACAATGCAGCGCGCGTGCCCCATGGAGATTTGTTTGTCGCGTACGGCAATTTGTACTTCTTGCGACAACTTAAGCAATCTCAAGTAGTTAACGATGGTGGTTTTGTCTTTTCCTACCTTTACGCTGAGTTCGTCTTGGCTCAAATCGCATTCGTCCAACAGGCGGCGGTAAGATACGGCGATTTCGATGGCGTTGAGGTCGGAACGCTGAATGTTCTCTACGAGTGCCATTTGTATCGACTGGACCTCATCAACGGAGCGAACGAAAGCGGGGATTTCCGTTAATCCGGCTAACTTAGATGCGCGCCAACGGCGTTCTCCAGAGATGATTTGGTAACGGCCGTTTTCAATGGGGCGTACCGTAATCGGTTGGATAAGTCCGTATGCCTTAATGGATTGCGCTAATTCGTTAAGTTCATTTTCGTCGAAATCCACACGCGGTTGTCCGGGATTGACTTCGATAGCATCGATATGAATGTTGGTGTTGGCGTCAGCTTTGACGCGAGCGGTTGAGTTGGCTGCCAGCACGGAGTACTGACTATCGCCAAGCAGGGCACCAAGGCCTTTGCCAAGTTTCCCAGAGGTGTTTTTTTTCTTATCTTCCATGGCTTAAATTGGGTATCCGTTGTTGCTGAGAATCTCTTTAGCGAGGTTGAGGTAGTTGACTGTGCCGCGTGATTGAATATCGTAAGTGATAATCGGTTTGCCGTGGCTGGGAGCTTCGCTCAAGCGGATGTTACGTGCGATGATGGTTTCGAAAACGATGCCCTTGCAGTGTAGTTTTACATCTTCTACCACGGCATTGGCCAGTTTGAGGCGAGAGTCGTACATCGTCAGCAGGATGCCTTCGATGGTGAGGTTGGAATTCATCGCATTTTGGATGATGCGCACGGTGTTGAGCAACTGTCCGAGACCTTCCAACGCAAAATATTCGCATTGTACCGGAATGATAACCGAGTCCGCGGCAACGAGGGCGTTCACCGTCAATTGTCCGAGTGACGGAGCGCAGTCGATAATGATAAACTCGTAATCTTTCTTTAACTCGTAAATGCAATCGCGCATGCGGAAATCCTTGCGGTCCATGCTGATCATTTCGACTTCGGCCCCGACGAGGTTGATGTTGGCGGGCAGAAGGTCGAGATGAGGAGTTTCGGTGGTAAGGATGGCATCGCGCGCGGTGGCATTACCGATCATGCAGTCGTAAACGCTGGTTTCGACTTCGTTGCCATCGAAGCCGACGCCTGAGGTAGCGTTGGCCTGCGGGTCGGAGTCGATGAGCAGAGTCTTATGCTCCAGCGCTGCAAGTGATGCGGCGAGGTTGACGGCGGTGGTGGTTTTTCCCACGCCGCCTTTTTGATTAACAACAGCTATTATTTTACCCATTAGATTTCAAAATCAGCATCTTTCCAATCGTCATCCTCTGCACGACCCGCTGTAGCGAATAAAGCGTCATCGGGCATCTTACCGGTTTCAATAAAGTCGAGAACTGCGCCTAGTGCGTTCTGGAATTTACCGAAATCTTCCTTATAAAGGAATAATTTGTGTTTTTCGTAGAAAAAAGTGCCGTTATCGGCGTTGAATTTGCGTTTGCTTTCGGTGATGGTGAGATATTTGTCGTCACCTTTCGTGGTCTTCACGTCAAAAAAGTAAGTTCTCTTGCCTGCTCTGACTGCCCTTGATAACACTTCGTTTTTTTCTAAATTTTCCATTCTTCTATAATTAATTGACAAACTTTTTTGCTCCCCTAAGGGAAATCTTCAATGTAAATAAATAATGTGACGACTATTCGTCGGTTTTGGGTGCTTTATATACGAATTTGACAGGAATCTGGGTTCTCATAGCGACAGCTTTCCCGTTGATTTCTGCGGGTTTCCAGTTCGGGAAGTCTTTTACGACGCGAACCGCTTCTTCGTCCATCTCTTTGTAGCCGGAGCTGTGGGCGACGGTGACTTGCGAAACTGCGCCGTCAGCGCCAACGAGGAATTGTACGGTGCAGGTGCCTTCTGCCTGCTGGCCTTCAAGTTCTTGGGGGTATTCAACGTGTTCGTCGAGATATGCGTACGCGTCATAAACACCATTGTCGAATTCGGGAACGCGAAGTGAGGTCGTGTCGCCATTGCTCGTCTGGAGCATCACATTCTGCCCACTGCATTTGGCGCAGCCGGCATTTTGTGCGGATACATTCTGAGCGCACATGCAAAGCATTGCGACTACTGCGGATGTGAAAACTAATGCTAATCTTTTCATATTACAAAATCTAATTTTTCAGCGTGCAAAGTTACAAGTTTTTTTTTGATATTTGCAGAATATTAAAATCTTTTTTCAACGTTGGATTTTGAAAAAAAACTTGTATATTAGCGGCTTGAAAATGTGTTAGGAGGAAGTGAGGGAGAATGATCAGTTAATTTGTTTATACTGTTTGATTTACATAAAAATATGAAGAAATTATTGTTAGGGATTTCGATTGCAGTTTTTCTGATTTTTACTGCTAACTTTGCGAAAGCGAACGAAAATAACGTTTCTGAAAAAGCGTCAGCTGCAACCGAAGAAGAACAAAATGCCCCTCAAAAGTTCAATCCGGGGCCGTTTATCATTGAACATGTTATCGACAGCTATGGCTGGCATATTACCGGCGACGGCGATAAATCGGTTACTATTCCGCTTCCTGTCATTTTATTTGAGCATTGGAAACCCACCGTCTTTATGTCTGGCAAATTCCATCACGGTCACAGCGCCTACAATGGTTATGCCATCGGCTTTACCGAAGAACATAAGGGGAAAATCGTGAAGCTGGCTGGTGAATACGCCGATTATAGCGGTTCTTTGGAAGATATTATTGCTAAAGAAGGCATTGAAAAGGATGACGTCAAGGCTATGGCTGCTTTGGTGGATGAACAAGCTACTTCTGATATTTTTGATATTTCAATCACGAAGAATGTTTGCTCCTTATTCATTTCCATTATTATTCTTATTTGTCTTTTCCTCCATATCGCTAAGAAATACAAACAGCATGAAAATGAGGCACCGCACGGCGTGCAAGGTTGGATCGAACCTCTGATTATCTTCATTCGTGACGAGGTCGCCATCCCTTCACTCGGCGAAAATCGCTATCAGAAATATTTCCCCTATCTGCTTACCCTTTTCTTCTTTATCCTGGTGAACAACTTGATGGGCTTGATTCCGTTTTTCCCCGGTGGAGCCAACTTAACAGGTAACATCGCCATTACGGGTATTTTGGCCGTTATCACCTTTTTAATTACTTCATTTTCTGCAGATAAGAACTATTGGAAACACCTTGTAAATACGCCTGGCGTTCCGTGGTTCCTCAAATTCCCCATCCCGTTGATGCCGTTGGTCGAAATTATCGGTATCTTTACCAAACCCTTCGTCTTGATGGTTCGACTTTTCGCCAACATCACTGCAGGTCATATCATCGCCCTCGGTGTTATCTCACTGATCTTTATCTTTGGTGGCATGAACGTCGGTCTCGGATACGGTGTCTCCATCGTTTCCTTGGTGTTTTATGTCTTTATGGGATTGCTGGAATGCATCGTGGCATTCATTCAAGCCTTTGTGTTCACTCTGTTGACCGCAATGTTCACGGGCATGGCGATGGAAAGCGACCACGAATAATAACGAAAAACCTTTTTATTCACTTAAATTAATAAACTATGTCTTTATTATCAACTTTATTGCAAGCGGCTCCGGATGCTGGTATCGGCATCGGTAAAATGGGCGCTGGTATTGGCGCTGGTCTTTCAGCTATTGGTGCTGGTATCGGTATTGGTAAAATCGGCCAGGGTGCATTGGAATCCCTCGCTCGCCAGCCCGAAGTAGCAGGCGACATCAGAACCAACATGATTCTGACCGCTGCCTTCGTAGAAGGTGTCGCTTTGTTTGGCATCGTGGTATGTTTGCTCATCGCAGTAGCATAACACCCCGCGCAAAAAGGTAAAAGAGTTCTCCCACGGTTGGTGGGCGAACTCTTTTTATCTTTACATATTTTATTTATTAAGT
>JAKSMF010000115.1 GCA_024400775.1 Bacteroidales bacterium
TCCGCCCAGCACGCAGTGCAGGCGGACTTACTTACCGCGAAGCGGTCGGATTTTGGCGCGATTCTTCTATCGTACGTGCGAAAATAATTTCCTTACAATTTCCTAGTAATTTCCTCCGTATTTCCTCTATCACGCCGAAAGGCGGAAATTCATTATCTCCTTTATCAAAAGTCATTACAAGACGAAAGGGGATAATTTTGAAAAATTTTTACCAGGCAGCAATAAAAAAGTCCGACAGAATTTGCCGGACTTTTTTGTATGGAGGGAAATAGATGATTATTTGCCCATGGCAATATTATAAGTGTCGGTAGCGATAACCAACTCTTCGTTGGTGGCCACGACCACGATTTTGACTTTTGAGTCGGGAGTGGAGATGACGGCGTCGTCGCCGATGACGGTCTTGTTTTTCTCTTTGTCGAGTTTGGCGCCGAGGAATTCGAGGCCTTCGCAGATGGGTTCTCTCTGGAAGAAGGCGTTTTCGCCGATACCGCCGGTGAAGAGAATCACGTCAACACCGCCCATGGCAGCTGCGTATGCGCCGATGTATTTCTTAACTCTGTAGGAGAACATGTCGAAAGCGTAGGTGGAACGTTCGTCGCCGGCATCTTTGCCCGCGCGGATGTCGCGCATGTCAACGCCCTTGCCTGAAACGCCCTTCAAACCGCATTCCTTGTTGATGAAGGTGGTCATGCGTTTGAAGTCCATGCCTTCTTTTTCAGCGATGTGGATGAGCGCGCCGAGGTCGAGGTCGCCGCAGCGGGTGCCCATGACCAAACCTTCAACGGGAGTGAAACCCATGGAGGTGTCAACGCTCTTGCCGTCTTTGATGGCGCAGATGGAAGCACCACTGCCGAGGTGGCAGCTGATGATTTTGCTGTGGTTGTAATCCACGCCGGCGAGTTCGGCAGCGCGCGGACCGACAAACTTGTGGCTGGTGCCGTGGAAACCGTAACGACGGATTCTGTCTTCTTCATAATATTTGTAAGGAATGGCATACAGATAAGCCTGCGGCGGCATGGTCTGATGGAAAGAGGTGTCGAAAACGGCAACGTGGGTTACGTTCGGTAAAAGTTTCATCATGGAGTTGATGCCCACGAGGCTGGCGGGATTGTGCAAAGGAGCAATCTTGCAGAGCTTTTCGATTTCTTCGATGGCTTTGGCATCGATGCGACAGCTGGCTTTGAAGTATTCTCCACCATGGGCGACGCGGTGACCGACGGCACCGATTTCATCCAAAGAGGAAATCACACCCATCTTCGGGTCGGTCAGTGCATCCAACACGAGTTTGATACCGGCAGCATGGTCCGGAATCGGAGTCTGCGTGTAATATTTGTCTTTGCCGACGGGTTTGTGGGTGAATTCGCCCATTTCCAAACCGATACGTTCAACCAAACCTTTGGCTTTCAGTTCGGCATTGTTGGCCATGTCGATGAGTTGGTACTTCAAGGAAGAACTTCCGCAGTTGATGACTAAAACTTTCATGATTTTGTTTTTTGGTTAATTATGATGTTTATTTATTTATAAGTTTCTGAAAATTAAGCGGTTTTAACTCTTGGGTCGAGCCATCCGTAGATGATATCTACTATAATGTTGATAATCACCAGGATAATCGAAATGTACAGCAACGAGCCCATCAAGACGGGCAGGTCGTTTTGGTTGAGGGCATCAACGATGACGATGCCCATTCCTTTCCAGTCGAAAATGTATTCCACAAAAACCGCACCTGCCAGCAAGCCCGCCAGCCATCCGGAAATGGCGGTGACCACGGGATTGAGGGCGTTTTTGAGCGCGTGCCTGAGCATGATGTGCGCCGGCGTCACACCTTTCGCCTTCGCCGTGCGGATGTAGTCTTGCGACATCACATCCAAAACGGAATTCTTCGTCAGCTCGATAACGATGGCCAACGGCCGGATACCTAACGTGATGGCGGGAAGAATGATGTTCTTCAAATCCACAAACACCCCACGACCGTAGTCGTCAACGGAGTACAGACTGCCGAACATGCTCAGACCGGTGTGGTCGGCAAGCAGGAAGGCGAAAATCCATGCGAGCAGGATGGCGACGAAGAACGACGGCACCGACATACCCAGAACGGCTACCAACAGCGCCGACTTGTCGAACCAGGTGCCGCGGTAGATGGCGCAAAGCACACCGATGAAGATGCCGACCACGATTCCGAAGATGATGGAAACGATGGCCAGCAGCATGGTTTTTGGAAAGGCCTCCGCGATGATGTCGGCGACGGGGCGGTCACCGTGATATGAGCGGCGCAGATATGGCGCCTTCAACACCAAAGCCGAATTGGCGAAGGTGCAGATTTTAGTGTAGTGATAGTTGCGGTCGTTGAGGTAGAAAAAGTCGGAAGGATCGTTGGTGCGGTGCCACGAAATAGGGGAGAGGTCGTTGAGGTAGCCGAGGTATTGCACGCCGATGGGCAAATCCAAGCCCAACTGATGGCGGATGGCTTCCTCCGTCTGTTGGTCGCTATGCTGTCCCATGATTTCGCTCACCGGGTCGGTGGGAAGTACGGTGAAAAGAAAAAATACGAGCGTTATCACTCCGAAAAGGAGTAATATTCCATATCCGATTCTCTTCAGGATAAACCGCAGCATTTATTTTATAAATGTCTTATTTATAATAAATTAAAAGACAAGTTTGAAACCGATGCTGTGGACGTTCACGATTTTTACGTTCGGGTCGTGTTCTTTGAATTTGCTACGCAGCTTGGCGATGTAAACATCCATACTTCGAGCGTTATAGAAACTGTCGTCGCCCCAGATTTTCTTGAGCGCATAGCCGCGTTCCAAAATCTCGTTCTTTTTGTCAAGCAGCATGGCCAGCAGTTCGACTTCGCGGGTGGTGAGTTTTTCCACTTCAACACCGTCTTTGTAAAGCGTTTGCTTGTTGGCGTCGAAGGTGAGTGCCCCGATGGCGATGGGCTTGTTGGGGTCTTCGCTCGCATTGTTGACGCGGCGCATTATGGTTTGAATACGTGCCAACAAAACCTCCATAGAGAAGGGCTTGGTGATGTAGTCGTCGCCGATGGAGAGCCCTTCCAAAACATCCTCCTGCATCGTCTTGGCTGTTAGGAAGATAATCGGGATTTTGGTATCGACTTTGCGAATGCTTTTGGCTAATGTGAATCCATCTTGGATGGGCATCATCACATCAACCAGGCAAATGGAGAAGTCGTTGGAACAGAACATCTCGTATGCCACTTCGCCGTTGTTGGCGTGCATTACTGAATACCCTTTGGCTTCCAAATAGGTTGTGAGGACTTTGCCTAAGTTGACATCATCTTCTGCTAATAAAATCTTGCAGTTTTCCATAGCTATTTTTTATTGTTTTTAATCGGTAAATAAATGGTGAACGTGGTCCCTTTCCCCACTTCACTTTTGACTTTTACATGCCCGTCGTGCAACTCCGCAATCTTTTTGACGTAGTTGAGGCCCAGACCATAACCCTTGTTATCGTGTACGTTACCTTTGGTAACACGGTAAAATTCATCAAAAATATGTTTCAGGTTCTTCTTGGCGATGCCGATGCCGTTGTCGGCAATGGAAACGGCAATCATATCTTTGTGGCATTCGGTGCTGATGTCGATGACCGGCTTCTGGTTGCAGTATTTGAGCGCATTTTCAATTAGGTTGATGAAAATGCTCTCAATGTGCGATTTGTCACCAATGACGATGGGCATTTCTGCATTAAAGCGTGTGATGAACTTTCCACCTAAGTTGTTGACTTGTAACGAGAAATTGCGAATGATGACATTGAGTAGCCCGTGAATGTTGAGCTCTTCGGCATTGATTTTCAGCTGCCCTTTCTTGAGCTGGGCGAGTTGCAGAATATTGGTGACCATCTTCTGAAGTCGCTCGTTTTCAGCCTGTATCATTCCGATATATGCTTTCTGCGTGTCGGCATCGGTTTGGATGGACTCGTCCGACATCGCTTCACACGCCAATGAGATGGTGGAAATCGGAGATTTGAATTCATGCGTCATGTTGTTGATGAAGTCGTTTTTCATCTCCTGGTTCCGCTTTTGTTGCGTGAGCGTGATAATCATAATGAAGAAAAGCAGGGAGAGCAGGGCGATGATGCCAATAATCGGCAGCACGATGGTTCCGAGCCTTTTCAGGAAGAACTGTCTTTCAGATGGGAAGTTGAGGATTAGGTAATGCGTGTAAACTTCTGTGTTATTGGTTCTTAAAGCAAAAACGTAAGCTTTGTCGATAATGCCTTGCGTCATGGACTTGCTGCGAAGCGTGAAGGTGCCTTGCGGCAAATTGTAGATGCCGTACTCGAAGTAAATGTCCATGCCGTACTCGTGGAGCGTATTCTTGATGATCTGTGTCAACTCTTTAGAATCCATTCGTAAAATGATGGAATCCGTGTAGGTGGAGTGCCCAACGGCGATGGTGTCCAAAATCACCAACTTAGAGCTGTCGTCGGTATGGAAATAACTGGTGTCCTTGTCCAAAATCACCACGTTGCCCTGATAGTTGGCCACGGTTTCCGTCATGAGCGCGTGCGGCACGCCGTTGTCCATGATGAGCAGCGTGTGTTGGTCTTTCCCATTGTGTGACTTCTTGCTGTACGAAATGAATGCGGTGTCGTTGAGAAATTCCTCGTTGATACGCTGGTTGAGCTTGTCTGCCATGTCGCGGCCGGCACGAAGCACATCACCCGTGAATGCGATCTTCTGCGCCTTTTCTGCCTGTTCATACAGACGGAAAAGACTAATGCAGAGGAGCCCCATAAGCACTGACAGCACTAAAATCCAACAAGTCAAGAAGATAAATCGTTTTCGTCCCATAATGTGAAAGTCGAATTAAGATTGCAAAAGTACAACATTTTTTTATAAAAAGAAAACATCTTATTTATTAGAAAATTGCGTACCTTTGCACCCTTATTTTTACGTGATGGAAAAGGCTAAAGTCAATTTTGCAGAAATAGGAAAGAAAGTGCTCAAATTCATTCTCTTTTTTGGATTGGGCGCATTCTTTATCTGGATATCAATCAGAAAGTTAACGCCAGACGACGTTCAGCATTTGAAAGAGAGTGCCGCACAGGTGACTAAGGGTTCCGCGTGGGTGTTTTTGGCTATGGCTTATTTGGTCGGCGCGATTTCCAACTATGTTCGCGCGCTCCGAAACCGTCAACTTTTGGAACCACTGGGCTTTCAGACCCGCCGCAGCATGGTCTTCTATTCCGTGATGGTTTGCTATCTTGCCAACTACGTATTTCCCCGTTTGGGCGAAGTGCTGCGTTGCAGTTTCCTTCAGCGCTACGAAAAGGTCCCCTTCGAAAAATCACTCGGCACCGTCGTCACCGAGCGCGCCGTTGACCTGATCTGCATGATTATGGTTTTCGTCATCGCCTTCCTGCTTAATACCGGACTGCTTGATACACTGCAAATTGGCGGCGTTACACTGCGTGAGGGCATCCATGCGAAAATCGCAAATGCCGCCCACAATTACACTCTTTTCATCATCCTCGGCGCCGTCGTTTTGTTCGTCGTCTTGGTGGTTCTGACCCGAAAATGGTGGTCAAAAGTCAAACTTTTTGTAAAAATCAAGGACTTCTTTGTCGGAATTTGGCAAGGTTTGATTTCCATTAAAGATGTAAGAAAACCGTTGCTTTTCATCTTTTATTCTCTTTTCATCTGGTTTTTGTGGGTGATGGAAACGGTTTTCTGCTTCCAGGCATTCGATTTTCTGTCGGATTTCACCTTCGCCATGATGTTCACTGTTTTTGCCATGGGCAACATCGGTTTTCTTATCGGCCCTGGCGGCATCGGTGCCTACCCGCTGATAGTGGCCTCCATGCTCGTGCTTTACGGTGTGGATTACAGCGCGGGCCTCGCTGCCGGCTGGATTGGCTGGGGCGTGCAGACCTTCCAGGTGCTTACCCTTGGCGCCTTCTCACTCATCGCTACCTCTTTTGTTAAACGTAAAGAATAGATTATCATGCTGTTAGATGACATTATCGCAAAAATCACCACTGTCGAACAGTGGGCGGCGCAACGACCGAAGGGACGGATAGTGTTTACTAACGGCTGTTTCGATATCCTGCATCGCGGTCATGCGGTTTATCTGGCGCAGGCACGTTCGTTGGGCGATGCGCTCGTCGTCGGTCTCAACACCGATGCCTCCGTGCGCCGGCTCAAAGGTCCCG
Organism: Bacteroidales bacterium; assembly: GCA_024400775.1. GTDB lineage: Bacteria > Bacteroidota > Bacteroidia > Bacteroidales > WCHB1-69 > UBA1756. Next base: position 6,175 of record JAKSMF010000115.1, read on the forward strand.
AGCGGCCGCTTAACGCACAGGCCGACAGAGCTTTCCTCCTCGCTTCGCTCGCCTGCGTGGATGCCGTCATCCTCTTTGATGATGACACCCCGGAACACCTTATCCATCAGGTCGTTCCTGACGTTCTGGTTAAAGGCGGCGATTACACCATCGACAAAATCGTCGGCGCTGACTTCGTGATGCAAAACGGAGGGCTGGTCACCACTATACCTTTTGTTGATGGCTACTCAACTACGAATATCATTCAAAAAATGTCAAAATAAGTAATGAAAAAGATTAAGCTGCTATTATCTATTGCTCTCTTTCTTCTTGTAAATCAGACTTTTGCACAAAATTATGATGTCCTGAATCCGTTTGACGGCCCGGAAACGGAAGCGAAGAATGTGTCTGCTCCTACTTCTGTACCTACTTCTGCTCCCGCGCCGAAGCCGCTGGATCCGTTCGAGGGCAAGCTCAAGGGCTTCGCCAT
>JAKSMF010000116.1 GCA_024400775.1 Bacteroidales bacterium
CTATGGACACTCGTTACCTTCGCTCTTTCTCTTCCTGCTCAGCAATGGAAAGTGGAACTTGCCCTCCGCCCTGCTGCTTCGTTGATACTAAAAGAAGGGGAATAAACGCCTTCGTTCTGTGGTGCCGACGGGAATAAAACAGATATACTAACATTTGAAATTATCGCAGCATCGGTAATCTGAAAGAAGAAAATGAAAGACAAAAATCGTCCTTAGGTCGGTCCGTAACACTAATATAGCTCGTTCAGAAGTTGCGCCAACCGAATGCCGGCGGCATACAGCTGCCATTCCATCTCCGGCGCAAAATGGTATATGTAATGGTACGTGTTGTCGTCGCCCGCCTCTTGATATGCATATATTTCATTGCATAAGTGATAGTTATGGATGACAATCTCTGGTTTCGTCATCTTTTGGATTTCCTTTGTTTCTGGCGCAAATCTGTTTTCCAGATATTCGGCATATTCCGAATAACTATAGCCGCGCGACTGAATCAGGTCGCTGTCCCAAATGCGATGCAAATTTGTGCTTTTCCCAAACCATTTCAACTTAACCGCGTTGCCGCCTTTGTCATCTAAATGCGCCGTGTGCATCGGACAGAAAACGTCACCGAGGAGGTGGATGTAGAAGCGCAGAGCATCAAAATTGTCGGGTTCCTTTTCCAAACCCGCAAACAGACTGTCGGTAATGCGCCAGAGTTTTCCGCCTTGCGATGGATAATTAGTCAGGGTTGCCGCTACCGCCTCATCGGTCATTCCCGCATCCAAATCCTGAAAATGCCAGTCGTAGCTGTCGGGATAGATGGTGTCGCTTTTGATTTCGTCGGGCCAGTTGCTCCAATATACGATTCCGTGTGTGCCAAGGACTTTGTCCACGTGTTTTTTCGCCTTTTTATTCAAGTGATTATAAGCGATTTGTCCGATAATACGATGTCCTTCCTGTCCCCAGGCCCAAACGGGTTGGGTAGGAATAATGAATAAAACAATGGAGAAAAACAGGACGATTTTGCGCATAAAAGTAATCTTTTTTAGCAAAAATCCGCTGTGACCTTTCGATGACAGCGGATTTTCTGATGTTTTTTGAAAAAACTATTCGGCTTTTACAATGTGGTAGCTTTTTTTACCTTTTTGCAAAAGAATGTATTTGCCGTTGATGAGGTTGTCGGCGTTGATGATGCAGGTGTCGGCAACTTTGTTCTTGTTGACGGCGATGCTGTTGGCTTTCAGTTCGCGGCGGGCTTCGCCTTTGGAAGCCAGCATGTGCGTTGTATCCGACAGAAGATCGATGATGGCGATGCCGGCGTTAAGGGTTTCGCGCGAAACCGTCGTTTGCGGTACACCATCGAAAATCGATAGGAACATGTTTTCCGGCAGTGCGGCCAGACTTTCCGCCGTGCCCTTGCCAAAGAGAATTTCGGATGCGCTCACCGCGGCATCATAGTCGGCTTGCGAATGAACGCGCACGGTAAGGTCTTTGGCCAGCGCCTTTTGAAGAATGCGGAGGTGTGGAGCTTCGTCGTGCTCTTTCTCCATTTGCTCTATTTCTTCTTTGCTGTAAAGGGTGAAAATGCGGATGTACTTTTTACTGTCGGCATCGCTGCAGTTGAGCCAGAACTGGTAAAAATCGTACGGCGTGGTCTTTTCAGGATCAAGCCAGATGTTGCCCTTTTCGGTTTTGCCGAATTTGCCGCCGTCGGCTTTGGTGATGAGCGGGCATGTCAGTGCGAACGCCTCGCCGCTGGTTTTGCGACGAATCAGTTCGGTGCCGGTAGTGATGTTGCCCCATTGGTCGGAACCACCCATCTGCAGTTTGCAGTTGTAGTTCTGATTCAGGAACATGAAGTCATAGCCCTGAACCAACTGGTATGAAAATTCGGTAAACGACATGCCGTCGCCTTCTCCGTTGAAGCGCTTTTTTACGGAATCCTTGGCCATCATGTAGTTAACCGTGATGTGCTTGCCAATGTCGCGGATGAAGTCGATGAAGCTGAATTTGCTCATCCAGTCGTAGTTGTTGACGAGGATGGCGGCATTGGGTTCTTTGCTGTCGAAATCCAAGAATTTTGCCAGTTGTTTTTTGATGCCGGCCTGATTGCGGCGTAGTGTTTCTTCGTCAAGCAGGTTGCGTTCCTGTGATTTGCCGGAGGGGTCGCCAATCATACCGGTGGCGCCGCCGAGCAGCACGATGGGACGATGCCCGCACTCTTGTAAGTGCTTGAGCATCATTACGCCTACCAGGTGTCCGATGTGTAATGAGTCTGCTGTCGGGTCAATTCCAACGTATGCCGTCGTCATCTCTTTTTTCAGTTGTTCTTCAGTGCCGGGCATCATGTCGTGGATCATCCCGCGCCATTTCAATTCTTCGATAAAGTTCATAGTTGTTTGAGTTTGTTTTTTTTCGTTAAAAAAAGCCCCATTTTCATGGGGCTTCGTTTTAGCTAAAATGCATTGCGATTAGCAAGCCATGTCAGCACCAGCTTTGAATTTCACAACCTTCTTTGCGGGAATGGTCATGGTTGCACCGGTCTTCGGGTTGCGGCCTTTTCTTTCACCACGTTCGCTAACGGAGAAAGTACCGAAACCAACCAAAGAGATCTTACCACCAGCTTTCAAAGTTTCATTGGTGGTAGCCATGAAAGCTTCGAGAGCATTCTTGGCGTCAGCTTTCTTCAAACCAGCTTTTGCTGCAATTGCATCAATTAATTCACTCTTGTTCATTTGAATAAATTTAAATGGTTAATATATTAACTTTTAGCACCGCAAATATAGCAGTAATTTTTTTATTTCCACACTTTTTGCGCTATTTTTTGAAAATTAGTCTTAAAAAAAATAACAAAAAAATATAACTTACTGATAATCAATAGTTAATGAACCGCGTCGGAGTAGTTTTCGGGATGGAAGCCACGTAGAAAATCACTGACTTTCAGTCTTGTTTTTCCTTGTAATTGAACATTTTGCACAGAAATTATGCCATCTTTCGTAAAAATATGGAAACAATTTGGTAGTTCTATTTCAATCGCACCGGGTTGTTTTTTATTTGTTAACGGCTTGATTTCAGCATCATAGATTTTGAGGAATTCGTCTTGACCTTTCTTGTTGGTGATGAAAGTGCAAGCTCCGGGGTAGGGGGAGAGCCCTCTGATTTTATTGAAAATGACTTGCGCTGGCTGCTCCCAGTCAATGAATGTGTCTTCTTTGAAAATTTTTGGCGCGGGCTTGAGGTTTTCGACGGGGATGTCGGTCTGTTTACGGGTAACTACCGTGCCGGCTTCCACGTTGTCGAGCGTTTTTACCGCCAGTTCCGCACCGATGTGCATCAAGCGGTCGTACAACTCGCCCGTGGTCTCTCTAGGCCCAATTTCCACTTCTACGGCATCGATGATGTCGCCTGTGTCAATCTGTTTGTCTAAGAAAAATGTGGTAACGCCAGTTTTCTCTTCCCCGTTGATGACTGCCCATTGGATAGGAGCGGCCCCGCGGTAATTCGGCAGCAGGGAAGCGTGCACGTTAAAAGTGCCATATTTTGGCATCGTATAGACAACTTCCGGCAGCATTCTGAACGCAACAACAACGAAGATGTCAGCATTATAGCTACGTAGTTGTTCGATGAACTCTTCGTTTTTCAACTTCTCGGGCTGCAAAACCGGAATTCCGTGGTCAACGGCGTACTCTTTTACCTCCGATGGCTTCAGTTTCAGTCCACGGCCAGCGGGCTTGTCGGGTGCGGTTACAACAGCCAAAACATTGTGTTTGGATTTACAGATGGCATCTAACGTGCCAACGGCGAATTCGGGGGTTCCAAGGAAAATAACGTTCATAAAGGGAATCGTGTTTTGGTTGTGTCAGCGTTGTGTCAGAGTGGGGGGAGAGAATGGGAAACCAGTAAGCAGTAAGCAAAATTGGGACAGATTCTCATCTCTTATCTCTCATCTCTTATCTCTTATCTCTCATCTCTTTGCGTACATGCGTTTGTGCGTGTGGAGCATTTGTAGGCAGGAGGCAGCGGCTTCGACGCCTTTGTTGCCGAGTTTGCCACCGGCGCGGTCGGTCGCTTGTTCGGCGGTATTGCAGGTGAGCACGCCGAAGATGACGGGTACGGTGTATTCCACGCCGACTTTTGCGATGCCGTTGGCTACGGCCTGCGCGATAAATTCAAAGTGACGGGTTTCGCCCTGTATGATGCAGCCGAGGCAGATGACGGCGTCAATGTCTTCGTTGGCGTCAAGCAGCATAGCGGCGGCGCTGGGCAGTTCGAAACTGCCGGGGACGTCGTAAACAAAAAGGTTGTTTTTGGGCACACCGGCCTCTTCCAAAGTCGTCAATGCGCCTTCTTTTAAGGCATTAGTCACTTGATCATTCCACATACTAACAATAATGCCAATTTTGAAATTGGCATTATCGGTATTGGGAACGAAGATGTTAGAAAGATTTTTCTTTTTCTCCATTATTTTCCAGCTTGGATTTTAGCACGTTCGTAATACTTGGCGATACCCATTTGAGAATATCTTTCATAATATTTGTCTTGTACGGTTTGGTAGTTTTCGAAAGCGCCGGCCCAGTCACCGTTACGTTCGCAAAGCATACCGAGTTTCCACAATGCGATAGGGGCTACGAAATCGGTTTTGCCTTTAGCTGCGCTTTCATAATATTTCTGAGCGTTGCTGGCATCACCTTTATCATCGTAAAGGTCACCAATCAGCATTTGAGCTTCGTACCAAAGATAGTCGTCGTGTTTTTTCATGCTGAGGAGCAAGTCCAGAGCTTCGTCGTTACGATTCATGTTCATGTAGCACAGAGCGGTGTAATATTTAAGGCTGAATTTAGCGGCTTTAGCGCTTTTCAGACAGAAATGGTCATAAGAGTCGATGACGGAGAGCAGGCCTTCAGAGTCTTTGTCCCCTTCGAGGGCAGCTTTAATGACTGCGGTGTCGGAAGACAGCGTAGCGTTCTGAACGACGGCAGCGATAGAGGGCTGAGCATTTTCGGCAGCTTCGTTATTCCACTTCGGAGCGAGCCATTTGAAGTAAACCACCAACAGGATGGCGATAATCAAGATAGCGATGCCGATGCCGTTGATTAGTTTTTCGTTTTCATGATAGAAGGTTGCGAGTTTGCTTTGTTCGCCATTGGTTTCGCCCAATTTGTCATGATTAACGTGTTTTTTTGCGTTTTCGGCGGTGTTGAGATTTTTGGAATCGCTTGAATTTTCAATATTTGCCATTTCTTCTCTATTTAATATTTTAAGGCCGCAAATTTACAAGTTTTTTTTAACACTACGCAATTATTCATAAAATTATTTTACGGTCTGTTGAAAACAAAAAAAAAGCGGAAGAAAAAATCTTCCGCTTTTCGGTGAAGTAAGAATAACAGAATTATCTGTTGCCCTTGCTGTTTTTACCTTTGGTGTTGATTTTGATTTCAAGACCACCATCTTTGTTGGCTTCGACGTTAGCTTTGTCGCTTTCAACGGAAACTTTACCATCTTTGTCAGCCTTTACGGTAGTACCTTTGTTGTCAGATTTGTTTTCAGCAACAGCTGCCTTGGTTTCAACAACCGGAGCTTCTGCTTCAACAACGGGTTCTTCAGCTACGGGAGCTTCAACTTCGGTTTCGGGAGCTTCAACTTCTTCGTTGGCCTGATCGTTGGTTTTGTCATTGCCACATGCAAAGAACAAACCAGCTGCTAATACTGCTAAGAATACTTTCTTCATTTTCGTAAAATTTTAATGGTTATAAAATAATGCTTTTGCTAATAAAATTATTTAGCGGGAACATAAGTAAGAACGAAGGTGTAGGTACCCGGTTTGCCCTTAGCTTCATCTTCGGTGAGGGTGAAAGTGTAAGAAACTTTCAGTTCATCTTTGGTGAGGTTGATGATTTTGCACTGTTCAGCGTCATCATCATAGAAGAAGGGGATCTGCATGTTGAGAAGGAGTTGTTCTTCATCGATAGCCCAAGCACCGATTGAGCTTTCCTGGCTGGGTTCCCATTCGCAAACGTCAGCACCGGGGTTCAGATATTCGAAACCATCAGCATTGAATTTGATAACGTCGTCTTTTTCGCAGTCATAAACATAACCGTCGAAAAGGTTGTTGATGGTGGTGTTGTCATCGAAAACATAACCGTTGGTGCATTCAGCAACGCTCAAGCTCCAACCCTTTCCGGTGGTGAGGTAATCAGTCATGGTTTTTTCTTTTTCACATGAAGTGAATGCAAATACACTTACGAGTGCGATTGCGATAACGCTTAAAATGCTCTTTTTCATTGTTTTAAGTTTTTAGTTATTAAATTAATTTGATGGCGCAAAAATACTATAAATTTTAATTGAAAAGCACTTTTGCAAATTTTTTCTGATTATTTAACTTTTTTTAGTTTTTTGTTCTTTTGTTTTCGCGAAAAACAAAGGGATAGACAAACCTATGAAAACTGAGTTTAAAAAGAAAAACAAAAAAATATTTTATATTATAAATAATTGATATTCAATTATTTATTTGTTGATTTGTGGCTCGCTGACGCTCGCACCTTAGAACCGCAGATTACGCAGATTACGCGGATTACGCAGATTGGGCGAATTTACGGGCATG
>JAKSMF010000117.1 GCA_024400775.1 Bacteroidales bacterium
GGAAGAACGCCATTGCATACGCTATGGAAAGCGGGATGGAAAAGGGGATGGAGAAGGGGATGGAGAAGGGAATGCGCAAAGGAATCCGGCAAGGTTGTGAATCCGTCGCGCAGAAGATGCTCCGTGGGCATTATCCCATTGACGAGATTTCAGAACTTACCGGGCTGTCAGTAGCAGCGATCCGCAAATTACAAGAGTAAAAAAGCGAGACGTTTTGTCCTGCCTTCCCCCTTTAACTTGCAAACAAAAAAAGCCGCCCTTTCAGGCGGCCTATTGCAATTACTCTTTTACTAAATTGAATGGTTAATTACTTAACCAGGTCAACGATCGCTTTGAATGCCTCAGGATTGTTCATTGCGAGGTCGGCGAGGGCTTTACGATTGAGTTCGATGCCCTTCTTAGCTAAACTGCCCATGAAAGCAGAATAGGACAAGCCATATTCGCGAACGCCCGCGTTGATACGGGTGATCCATAAACTTCTAAATGCTCTTTTTTTCGCCTTACGGTCGCGATAAGCATACTGCTGGCCTTTTTCCCAGGTGTTTTTCGCTACTGTCCAGACGTTTTTACGCTTTCCAAAGTAACCTTTGGTGCGGTTCAAAATCTTTTTTCTTCTTGCTTTGGAAGCAACGTGATTGACTGATCTTGACATTTGATGTTCTCCTTTCTTTTTACGTCAGCGGTTTTTATTTTAAAAACGCTTAATTTGCTGATGGTAAAGTTAATAAATAATGATAATTAGCAACCGAGCATCTGTTTAACCGTAGCTTCCATCGTTTTGTCAACGAGGGCGCTGTATGCCAAGTTACGTTTACGTTTCTTGGTTTTCTTGGTCAGGATGTGGCTGTGATAGGCGTGGTGTCTTTTCACCTTGCCGGTGCCGGTGAGAGTGAATCTCTTCTTTACGGCAGCTTTGGTTTTTACTTTTGGCATTTCCAGTATTTTTTTAAGATTAATGTATATGAGTAAATTGCAATTCGCTTTTATTTTTTCACCGGATTGATGACGATAAACATACGTTTACCTTCCAATTTGGGCATCTGTTCGGGCTTGCCGTACTCTTCGACGGCCTGTGCGAACTTGAGCAGAATGAGCTCTCCCTGATCCTTATATACGATGGAACGACCTTTGAAAAAGACTCCGACCTTTACCTTGCAACCCTCTTTCAAGAATTTGATGGCGTGGTTGGTCTTGAATTCAAAATCGTGGTCATCGGTCTGGGGGCCCATACGGATTTCCTTCACTACAACCTTCACTGACTTAGCCTTTTGTTCCTTTTCTTTGCGTTTCTGCTCGTAGAGGAACTTCTGGTAATCCATTACTTTGCAAACGGGTGGCGTGGCTTGGGGAGAAATCTCGACCAAATCCAACTCCATTCGTTCTGCGATAGCCAGAGCCTCGCGTAACGATACGATTTGCGGTTCAAGGTTGTCGCCCACGACGCGGACGGTCGGGGAAGTGATGTATTCGTTAATCTTGTGCGCAGCTTCTTTCTTCTGCGGTGCGCCGCGGCGCATAACCGGGCGATTAGTCTGTGTTGCGATAGGAAACCTCCGTTTTTAATGTTAATATTTCGTTTTCTTGCCTTTTAAAATTGGCTGGCAAAAGTACAACTTTTTTTAACACAAACATCTGCTATTAAAAATAATTTTTATAATGATTTTTCGTGTGTTTTCACGAATTTTCATGTATTTTTGCACAAATTTGTATAATAATGAGAACAAACGATAACTCTCAGAATAAGAGGACTTTCAGTAAAAATCGCCCGGCCAAACCGGGTTTCTCGGAGCGCCGTGGTGCTCCACAAAAAAGAACTTTCCGTCCGTCGGATGAGACGCACGGCGAAACCGAAGGCGAGGAACAACCGCGCCGCTTCGACCGCAAACGCAACTTTTCGCAAGAACGCCCCCGCAAACCTTTCGGTCGCAAACCCTTCGGCGAACGCAACGAACATACCGACCGCGACGACCGCCCGGAACGCGGCGAACGCAAAGAACGTCGTGACCGCAACGACCGCAATTTCCGCAACGACCGCCCGAAACGTTCGTTTTCCAAAGACCGCAACTTCGATAAACGCGACCGTCGTGAAAACCGCGACGAAGATCGTCCGCGCCGTCGCGATGTGACCGCGGAATCAGAAATATTGAGCGAAATCGTCAGCAAACGCCGCAGCGAAGGCCGCTATGCCCCGCAGCGCGTGAAGGTTCGCTCGCTTGAGTACGAAGACCAGGTGGGCCCCGTACGCCTCAACAAATATATCGCCAACGCAGGCATCTGCTCCCGCCGCGAAGCCGATACGCTTATCGCCGCCGGCGCCATCCGCGGCAACGGACCGGTGGTGACCGAAAGGGGCTCCAAAGTGCGCCCCACCGATGGGGTGCGCTTCGGCGACAAAGTGTTGCAGCGCGAAAAACCAGTCTATATCCTCCTCAATAAACCCAAGGACTACATCACCACGATGGAGGACGAGTTCAACCGCAAGCACGTGATGCAGCTCATCAAAGGCGCCTGCAAAGAACGCGTCTATCCCGTCGGCCGGCTCGACCGTATGACTACCGGCCTGCTGCTTTTCACCAATGACGGTGAGATGGCGAAAAAACTCACCCATCCGCGCAGCTGCGTCCGCAAAATCTACCACGTCACCCTCAACAAAAACCTCAAACCGTCGGATATGGAACAGATTGCCAACGGTTTGGAACTCGACGACGGCGACATCCAGGTGGATGAAATCGCTTACGTGGGCGACAAACGCAACGAAGTCGGCGTGACCATCCACTCTGGCCGCAACCGCATCGTGCGCCGTATTTTCGAATCTCTCGATTACGAAGTCGAAAAACTCGACCGCGTTATTTTTGCCGGACTTACTAAGAAGGACCTTCCACGCGGCGAGTGGCGTTTCCTCAGCGAAGCCGAAGTCAACATCCTCAAAATGAGCATTGGTGGAAATAAAAGTAATGAAAATCAATAATTTATCAATAATTTAAAACCTAAACATTATGTATCAAAATTTTCAAGCATTCCTTCAAAAGGAACTGAAGGAAATCGAAGAAGCCGGTTTGTACAAGAACGAACGTATCATCGTTTCTCCGCAAAGTGGTGAAATCACATTGAAAAACGGTCAGAAGGCCCTCAACTTCTGCGCTAACAACTATCTGGGATTGGCCAACAATCCTCAGTTGATTGCTGCTGCGAAAGAGGCCCTCGACACCCACGGTTACGGTATGGCTTCCGTACGTTTCATCTGTGGTTGCTCCGACCTGCACAAAGCTTTGGAACAGAAAATCGCCGAATTTTTCGGTACTGAAGATACTATTTTGTACGCTGCCTGCTTCGATGCTAACGGCGGCGTTTTCGAACCCCTCCTTTCCGATCAGGATGCCATCATCTCTGATGCCCTGAACCATGCTTCCATCATCGACGGCGTAAGACTTTGCAAAGCCGTGCGTTATCGTTACGCCAACGCCGATATGGCCGACCTCGAAGAACAACTCAAAAAAGCTCAGGCCCAGCGCTTCCGCTTAATCGTTACCGACGGCGTTTTCTCCATGGACGGCAACGTCGCCCCGTTGGACAAAATCGTCGAACTCGCTAACAAATACAACGCCATGGTTATGGTTGACGAATCACACTCCGCAGGTGTCGTCGGCAAGACCGGTCGTGGCGTAACCGAACATTACAACCTCCGCGGTAAAGTTGAAATCCTCACCGGCACGCTCGGTAAGGCATTCGGCGGCGCTATCGGCGGCTTCACCACCGGTAAGAAAGAAATCATCGACATGCTCCGTCAGCGTTCAAGACCATACCTGTTCTCCAACTCTATTCCTCCGATGGTTGCCGCTGCAGGTTGCAAGATGGTCGAAATGATGTCTTCCACCAATGAATTGCAAGACAAACTTCACGAAAACACCGCTTACTTCGTAGAAAAGATGAAGGCTGCCGGTTTCGATATCAAACCTACCCAGTCCGCTATCTGCGCCGTTATGTTGTACGATGCGAAACTCTCACAGGATATGGCTGCCAAGTTGCAGGATGAAGGCATCTTCGTTACCGGTTTCTACTATCCGGTCGTCCCGAAGGGCCAAGCCCGTATCCGCGTTCAGGTTTCTGCCGCTCACAGCCGTGAAAACCTCGACAAGTGTATCGCCGCATTCACCAAAGTCGGTAAAGAACTCGGAGTTCTTAAATAATAAGCTGAGAGCTGAGAGCGGAAAGTTGAGAGTTAACCACTAAAACACAATCCTCTGCCTTCCTGCTTAATGCTTCCTGCTTCTTACTTTAACATTAAAGCAACCATCCATCCTATAATATAAATATTGTAATGGCAGAAAATATTATCAGAAAAGACGACATCGTCGTTCGTTTTGCAGGCGACTCCGGCGACGGCATGCAGCTTTCGGGTACTTTGTTCTCCGATGCTTCCGCATTAACCGGCAATGATATCGCCACCTTCCCGGACTATCCGGCAGAAATTCGTGCTCCGCACAATACCATCGCTGGCGTCAGCGGTTATCAAGTTCATGTGGGTAACCACATCTACAGCTCTGGTGACAAATGCGACATCCTCGTCGCTATGAACCCGGCTTCTTTCAAGTCTAATTTGAAGTGGGCAAAAAAAGGTGCGGTCGTTATCGTTGACATCGACACCTTCACCGACGAAGCCATGACGAAGGCCGGTTACACTTCCGATCCCTTCACCGACGAACTCGAACGCGAGTACGCCATCGTGAAAGCCCCCGTTACCTCTTTTACCGAAAAAATCGGTAAGGATCAGGGCGCAGACAAGAAGGTGTATGAAAAGTGCCGCAACATGTTTGCCCTCGGTATCATCTTCTACATGACGCACAAACAGTTGGATCAGACTTTTGCTTATCTGGAACGCAAATTCGCCAAGAAACCCGAAGTCGTAAAACTCAACAAAGCCGTTTTGACCGAAGGTTACGAATATGCCGACAAAGTCGAACTCATTCATTCGCACATTTTGGAAGCCGCACATGCCGAAATGCCGAAGGGTCGTTATCGCAACATCACCGGTAACGTCGCTACCGCATGGGGCTTGCTGGCCGCTTCCGAACGTTCTGGCCGTCGCTTATTCCTCGGTTCCTATCCTATCACCCCGGCAACGGACGTGATGGTGCAATTGGCAAAACATAAAGCACTGGGTGCCAGAGTTTTCCAGGCAGAAGACGAAATCGCAGGTATCTGCTCCGCTATTGGCGCTTCCTACGCCGGCGCACTCGCCTGCACCTCCACCTCCGGCCCCGGCCTCTCACTCAAGAGCGAAGCTCTCGGTTTGGCCGTGATGACCGAACTTCCGTTGGTGGTTGTTGACGTTCAGCGCGGTGGCCCGTCCACCGGTCTGCCGACCAAGACCGAACAAAGCGACTTGAATCAGGCTTTGTACGGCCGTAACGGTGAAGCTCCCCTCGTAGTGGTGGCCGCCTCTTCCAGCGCCAACTGCTTCTACTGGGCTTACAATGCAGCCAAAATCGCTTTGGAACACATGACTCCGGTCATCCTGCTTACCGACGGTTATCTGGGCAACGGTTCACAGTTGTTCCGCATTCCGAAGGTTGCCGATCTGCCGAGCATCACTCCGCGTTTGGCTACTCCGAATGATCCGAACTACAGACCGTTCCGTCGCGATCCCGAAACGTTCGCGCGCGAATGGGCACTGCCGGGCATGGAAGGCCTCAGCCACCGTGTCGGCGGTTTGGAAAAATGCCCCGACGGTCCGCTTAGCACTGACCCCGAAAACCACGCCCTGATGTGCTACAACCGTCAGGAAAAGGTCAACCGTGTTGCCAACTATATTCCTGATCAGGAAGTTACCGGCGACCCGGATGCTGACCTGCTCGTTGTGGGTTGGGGTGGTACTTCCGGCGCACTCACCCTCGCAGTGGAAGAGATGAACGCCGAAGGCAAGAAAGTGGCCTACACGCATTTCAACTACATTTGCCCGCTTCCGAAAAATACCGGCGACATCTTGCGCAAATACAAGAAAATCGTCGTTTGCGAACTTAACAACGGCCAGTTTGCCGGTTATCTCCGCACCCAATTCCCGGAATGTCCTATGAAACAGTATAATAAAATTATGGGACTTCCTTTCGAAGTTGGCGAGTTAAAAGATTGTTTCACCAAAATTTTAGGAGAATAAGTTATGGCAGAAAGACATTTTGTTCCCAAAGCGGAATGCGAATATACGAAGGCTGATTTCCAGAGCGATCAGATGGTAAAATGGTGCCCCGGTTGTGGTGACCACGCCATCTTAGCTTCATTGCTCAACACATTCCCGAAAACCGGTCACAAAAAGGAGAACATCTTGATGGTTTCCGGTATCGGCTGCTCATCACGTATTCCCTATTATGTTGACACTTACGGATTTCACAGTATCCACGGTCGTGCCTGCGCTATCGCTACGGGTGCCAAATTGGCTAACCCCGCTTTGAGCGTTTGGGTGAATATGGGCGACGGTGACTCTATGGCTATCGGCGGCAACCA
>JAKSMF010000118.1 GCA_024400775.1 Bacteroidales bacterium
GTTGACGATGGAACCGTCATTCAGTGCGATAAAAGCAACCGCGTTGTTTCCTCTTTTCGTTCTAACCCAGCCCTTTACGCTGATGGTATTGCCCAAGCCGATCTCTTCGTAATGCTTGATGGCATCAATGATTTTCGTCCGTTTCATTATCTGATTTTTATGTTTTTTTTTTTTTTTTTTTTGGAAACTGCAAAATGACAACAATGTTGGCAGTTGACGGCCCTAAATCGGAAAAAATATTGTTGAAAGTTGAGAGTCGCCTATGACCTCAATCGTCCATTTAATCCCCAATTAAAAAAGCTCTCATTTCTCCGTTTTTCAGGCTCAACTCTTATCTTCTCACGATTACCTTCAAACTTCCGCTTCCGTTGGCGCTGATTATTGTACCGATGTAAATTCCGGCATTGAAATTACTGTTGATGGTTATGGATTGCTGTCCGCAAATTGCTTGTGAGAAAACAAGTTGCCCGCAAGCATCGTAAATTCGAAGAATTCCGGAGAGCGGCTTTGGGCAATCAATGGTAAAGTGGTTGGTTGCCGGCTGCGGGAACACTCTGATTGCGAGCGGAGTGTCTGCGTTTCCCAAATCGGGTATGCTTACTAATGGGGGAGTGGTTCCCAAAAACAGCGTGACTCCGCCGGCATAGTTGCCCACGAGTAAATCAATGTAGCCATCGCTGTTCAGGTCGGCCACCGCGGGCACGCTGCGAATGCCTTCGTCGATGACATTCGGCTCGTCGTCATTCTCAAGCAGTGCGGTTTCACGCAGTCGGAAACTCCCATTCAAATTGTTATCAATCAGATCGTAATAGCTGATTTCGCCATTTTCGCTTCCGCAGAAAAGCACTGTGTTATCGGTTGCGTTTCGGAAAAATGTCGGTGCACAAAAACCAAAGTAAGAAGTCTGCGCATCACGTACGTCAACCCCGCCTAATGTATCTGTAATAAATTGGAAATCAATATTTTGGTTTGTACTTGTGTTGCGAAGATAAGCGATGTGCCCGCGGCGGTTGCCTACCAATAGATCTTCTCTGCCGTCACGGTCGAGGTCGAATAGTTGCGGCTTCGCATAGTCACCGAAATTTTCTGTGATTATGGTGAAGTCGGCGGGCGCAAAGTCGGGAGCTTCGGGCAATGTGCTTCGGTTGACGAAAAGCGCCACCTTCCCATCCTCCATACCGCACATCATGTCAATGGTGCCATTGCCATCCACATCTCCAAAGGTAGGATGCAAGCCGAGGTATGCGTATGTGCGCAAACTGCCAAAGTCATTGGTAATCAGCTGAAATTCAGGCGTGTTTTGCGTCCCGATGTTACGATAATAACTGATGGAGGAACTGAATGCGGAGGTGAGAAATCCGTTGTTGTAGGTGGAGGTGTCGTAACTGCCGTAATTCCCGATAAAAAGGTCAAGTAGTCCGTCCTGATCCCAATCGTACAGAACCGGCGCTGCGCCGCTGCCGACATCAATCATTTCATTTTGCAGAAATGATTCCGTAACCTTTTCATATTGAAATGATTGCGTGCTCTTTTGATACATCCATACGCTGTTGGCATCTTTCGATTTGTTTAGCACCGGGTCGGCAGGGGAGGCGATAAGTTCCTCTTCACCGTCGTTATCGACATCAACAAAATTCAGAACAGGCATCGAAAAGAGCCGGATGGGTTGCGTTGGATTTGGAAATGCCGTATCTTGTGCCACCATCATCGCATCTTGCAGCGTACCGCCGTTTTGCAGATATACGAGATTGGGAAAGTCAATGTCGCCCAAAATCATATCTGGTAAACCATTGCCTGTCAGATCCTTGACTGCGATTGTGGAGCCGACATGCCGTGAGGGTTCGTCCTTCTGCCCGCAGCTGCTGTTGAGCAAAATCGTGTTGTCTTCGCCACCCTCTTCAAAATGTCCCCAGCATTCATCTTCCAAGCGAAATTCCAGATGACTGTAATCCCCATATTCCTCCATCGAAATGTTTCTATGAAAGTGAACGTATTTACCTAATAACCAAAAATTTAGAATATCCAAATCGCCATCGCCATCCACATCTTCAATGGCCAGATAGTCGTCGGGCGAAGCATATAGATTGGTGAGGTTGCCAAACTGTTCAGACTGAATTTGCGAAGTGACGAGCTCAAACTGCAGGTCTTCACCTTCGGAAGTGTTTCGGTAAACCGTTATTCCCGCTGTCCCGTAAGTGAAAATGTCAATACGGCCATCGTTATCGAAGTCTGTGAAGATCACCCAGTCGTGCAAGTCAGGAAAGTAGTGTGCGTATTCTGGCGCGAAAGTATAACTGGCAGAATCTGCAATGCCGTTGTTGACGAAGGGTAAAATACGATTGCCGTGTTTTTCAAAAAGAATAAGGTCGTCGAAAGTGTCACCGTCAAGGTTGAAAATCTGTAAACTGACGCCGTTGATGCCGCCGGCCCAGGGAAAAAGAAAAAGCTGTTCATCAAAAGAATGAACAGCTATATTTTGTGAGCGAACAAACCCAAAATCGTGATGATTCTGGGAGTGCAAGCTCGTTGCGAATGCAACAAGAATACTAAAAACCCACCAATGGCGATAAAATGCCATTTTTAGTAGTGGAAAGAGGTTTTACGTTTCGTGCGAACAACGTAAGTCGTGTTAATAGGACGGGAACTTTTTGCCTTGGCTTGCGTTCTTTTCTTATAAGACTTGCTTCGCTTGCTTTGCATTTTTTTGTTTTTCGAAATTTTATGCACATTGCGGTACGACGGCTGGCAACCAGTCATAGCGACAGCGGCAGGCAAGCTGAAAACCAAAAGAAGAAGGTAAACCAAAAATTTTCTGAATTTCATATCTTGAGTTTTGATTTCTAATCTTAATAACGCTGCTTTCCTGAAAAATCTTGGGTTGTTTTTAGTTTTTTTTGAAGTTTTTTCAGTGGGCAAATCTATTTTTTATTTTGCTTGATACGGCGTTTCCTGTTTTTTGTTACAAAAATTTCGATAGATTGTTGTATGCAAGTGTTTTACCATGCGCCATCGAATTTCGTCCAGATGAAATCGCCGGTTTCCCAAGCTTTGTTTAGTGCCTTGTTGCATTGCTCGTCGGTGTAATCGGTGAGCATTTGGATAGCCGCTTTTTTGTCTGTTCTCAGAAGGTTTAGCACATCGCGTTCAATGTTGGGTTGGTTGTCAAAGAACTCTTTCTGCATGGGTTTCCAAGTGGATTCAATGACTTTTCTCATGTCACCCCAACGTTGGCAGGCGAGTGTGCCCAGTCGGTTGAAGCCCCACCAGGCGGCCTTATGGCTGAAACCGGTTTCTCGACCGCAGGTTTTGTAGGTTTCTGGTAGGTCGCTGACGTTTGCGTAAATCGGAACGTAGATGGATGAGGCTACATTGTCGAGGCAGAACCAGCAGAGCGCGCCCACCTCGTCGGGCAGGTCCGCGCGGCATTGCAGAATGGTGGCGTAAACCGTAAACCACACTGCGATGTTTCGCTCGCCGTTGGCATGCCAGCCGCCATTCACTTTGTGCAGCTTCAACTCGTCGCTTTTCATAAACGGATTGGCTAACGGTGACATCACGGCCTTGCCCTCTTTGTCGGTGACAGTCAGATTTTTACGCATGTCGTATTCCGTTCCTTCATAATAATCTTGGAATACGCGTACCATGTCAGTGAGCTTCACCAACGAGTCTGGTTTGACGGAAAACGGGTAGTTTTCCATGTTGGGGTCGAGTTTTAGCGACGGTGCCAGCAGGTCGAAGACGCGCCATTCGCGGCGACGGCAGGCCAGCATCTGGCGACTTTCGGGCGCGTATGCGTATGCGAAGCGGAACGTTTCCTTCTTCTTGTCGTACCAGCCGTTTTCTTCAGCTAACGAGAAAACGTTGTCGGAAGCCATAAAATAGTCTTTGTCCTTTAGGTTGATTTCGCGGATGGTGGAGGCGTTGGCATTGACGGCCACGTGGTCGTCGGGGACACGCTGTGCGGCCCAAACCGCGCCCATTTTGCCTTTGCCGGGCCCGAGGATTTCCAGATGCCACACTTCGTTTTTGTCGGCGATGGTGAGACATTCGCCACCATCAATCCAACCGTATGCCTTCAGCAGTTCGCCGGCGGTGCGGATGGCGTCGCGGGCAGTCGTGCAACGTTGCAACATCAATGCGCAAAGTGTCTGACAGTCAATCATTCCCACATCGGATTTCAGCTCGCTGCGCCCGCCGAAAGTGGACTCGCCGATAGCCAACTGGTGCTCGTTCATGCACGGATAGGCGGTGTTGAGGTATTGGTAGGTGTGCGCCACCTGCGGAATCTGCCCCGTTTCTTCGTAGCAGTAAGATGGCATCGGCGTCGTGCCAGAAGGACATGCTTTGCGTTTGTATAGTGTCAACATCTCGCCAGCGGCATGATCGGCTGCCGGTTCCACCTTGATGTTGGTGCGGCTGCGACCGCTGTCGTCAGTATGCGAGGTCATTACGCTGCCGTCGGCGGATGCCTTTTTGCCGACCGTCACCGTGGTGCACTCCATTCCGCTGGTCTCATATTCAAAATCTACTTGTGCAAAAAGTGAAGTTATTGATAATGATAAGATTAAGGTGAAAATTTTTTTCATATTTCAAATTGTTCTTTTGTCAAAAAATGATTTCCTTACAGCTTCACAAACTTTATTACTCCTCCGGTGTGGCCAGTTGCGTGTCCGTGCCAATGCAAAAAGTATATTCCGGGTTCTAAGTCTTGAATGGAAAAACTAAAGTCGTCTTCGCACATATAAAAAGCGCCGAGCGTTTTCGTAACGGTGGTGAAGACTTTTATCCCGATGCTGTTATAAATGGAGAAGCCGTCAATGGTTAATCCGTCGGGAACGGTAATAGTTAGATGGTCGTAAGCGGGATTGGGGTACACTTGGATTAGTGGCTGCGAAATCCACAGCGGGATGGAAGTGGTGTCACCGCCGACTTCTGTGGTGTCGGTTGTCGTGGTGTCAGTTGGGATGACGTGTGCGGTCGTATCGGTAACGTGCAGATGCAGTTGGTATAGCGAATCGCAACGGTCGGTAAACCGTACGCGTCGATTGTAGATGTAATCGCCGTCGCCCGTGATGTTTTGAAGGAAAAATCCGTAATCGTAGTAATTCTCTCCGCTGATGATGGTGTCTTGGACGTGCAGCGTGTCCATGCATTTGCTGCCGAGCAGACAGATGTTGTCAAATTTGATATTGCCCTGGTACGCCGTGGAGCCGATGCTGTCAATTGTGATACGGATATAGATTATCGGCTGATCCTCCAACGCGGTCAGGTTTTCCAAATTGAGTTCCTGCACTTCGAAATCAAGCGCGTCACACGGTTTGGTGGCAATAGTCTGATAGCTGGAGTAGGCGCCAGTAAGGCTCCACGCAAATTTCATCTTTTTGAATCCCGTGGCTGATCGCGTCACGGCATATCGAAGCGATAAGTTGTGATAAAGTGTTGTGGGACAAGCGAGTACGAAGCTGCGGCCGGCAGCGTTCGGGTGCTTGAATCCAAGGCAGTAGCCGTCGAAAGCCTCCGGACGCGGGTCGCCGAGCTCTGTGCCAAGCCAGTCGTTTTTCAACATTTGGGCATAATTGTTGGTGGTGACGGTGGCAAATTGCGAACTACCGTAGTTTCCATTGGCATACAGTACCGCGTTCGGAAAATTCCCAAAGTTGGCCATATATGAGGTCCCGTACCAGTATTGCGGCGTTTCTACAGCATCGAACGTCCATGCGACAAATGGTTCGGGTGTACTTTGTGCCACTGCATTCGTCAACAATAACGCTAATAATGCTGAGAAAAGGGCGGCTTTAATTTGTTTCTTATACATTTTTGTAAAAGATTACTGTATATATCGGTTCTATTGGGGGCGTTTCTTGCTTTATTGAAAGAATATCCTACAATTTCACAACTTCGTATTTTATGCTTTTTAGCATAAAACGTGCAAAATTACGCAATAATTGGTGAAAAACGTGCGAAATTCGGCACGTTTTTTTGAACAGTTTATCAACAACCCTAAATTCAACCCATAAATGCAACGGGATGCTCTTTGATAGGATTGCTCTCGGAACCATTGGGGGGGGGCGACGACGACGTGAACGCAGCCAGACTGGCGAGCGGCTGCTCGGGGTGATGCGGAGGATAGAAAGGAATAATTGCCAATAAAAGATGTGATAGTTGTCAACTAAAAAGCAGCAGTGCGGCCTTTTTTTGTTTTCACTTAATATGTTGCTAATGAGATATTTATCTATTGGAAAAATATAAAAATGCTTAAACAATCACTTTTAGCAAACTTGTATATATCATTGATATTTAGTATATTGCGCAAAAAATCAATCAATGAAGAGACGAAATTCGTTTGTGATTACAATCAAAGTACCCCCTGCCTGTAT
>JAKSMF010000119.1 GCA_024400775.1 Bacteroidales bacterium
GCCGTGAACTTGTCAAAAACATTCCAGACAACAGTTTGGATATGATTTTTGCAGACCCTCCCTATTTCCTCAGTAATGGCGGAATCAGTTGCAAAAATGGACGCATGGTCTGTGTGGATAAAGGCGATTGGGACAAGGGCGGTACCCCTGAATATATGTACCAATTCAACAAGGAATGGCTCGCCGCTTGCCGACCCAAGTTGAAAGACAACGGAACCATTTGGATTAGTGGGACTTATCATAATATTTTTGTCGTCCAACGTTGTCTAAAAGAGTTGGGATACAAAATTCTCAATTATATCACTTGGCAAAAATCCGACCCTGCACCCAATATCAGCTGCCGCTATTTCACTTTCTCAACTGAACTAATCATTTGGGCGCGTAAATCAGAAAAGGTTCCTCATAAATTCAATTACGACGTAATGAAACGTCTGAATGGGGATAAACAGATGACGGATGTTTGGAGACTTTCTGCAGTTGGACTTTGGGAAAAGACGTGCGGAAAGCATCCTACACAAAAACCGCTTAAACTTCTGTACCGTATTATTTTGGCGGCCAGCAATCCGGGCGATGCTATTCTCGATCCTTTTGCTGGAAGTTGCACTACTGGAATCGCCGCCAATCTTTTGGGCAGAAGCTTTATCGGCATCGACCAAGAAAAAGAGTATTTGGAGCTGGGAATGCGGCGCCGTCAGGAGATTGAAGATTCTGAAACAGCACAAAGGATGCTGCGCAAGATTGCAGAATCTTCCAGCGAATCAATGGTGCTGGTAAACCACGCTACGCCAGAGAAACGAAAACAGATGGTTGAAAAGGGTATTTGCTATCTGCGTGCCGGAGAATCAAAAGGCTCTTTACAGATTGTAAACGGCTTTGAAAGAATGAAATATGTGCTTTTGCATACCAACGGCGAGAATTGTCAGATTTTTAAGTTGAAGAAAGAGGGCACTTTCCAAATTTGGACAAAAGAAACGTTGGAGTCGCTGGGGTTTCATCCAGAGCACGCAGCGTATTATATCGTTCTCCATTTTGATAATACTCAGGAAGTTAAATTTGAAAAATCGGTAAACATAAAGGAGCGTCTAAACACCTATCGCGCTAAAATTCGCCCGTTGAGTGATTTTATTGTTTTGGAATAGGCCCCGACAATTTTTTCCTGTTTTGTCGCGTTGTTTTTCTCATTTTCCTATCCTCATTTCCCCGTTTTTTTGTACCTTTGCACCCTCGTTATGTTTAAATAAAACCGCTCTATGATTTATCATATTAAAGGCGCATTGGTAGAAAAAAATCCGGCATACGTGGTGCTCGAAACGGCGGGCGGCGTCGGCTATCTTATTCATATTTCGTTAAATACATTCTCTCAACTGAAAGACGAACAACAGGTGAAACTCCTTACCCATTACGTGGTGAAGGAGGATTCGCAGACACTTTACGGCTTCTACGACGAGTCGGAACGCACACTTTTCCGCCTGCTCATCTCCGTCAATGGCATCGGTCCCAATACCGCCTGCGTCATCCTCTCCGCACTGAGCGTCCAGGATGTCGTTAACGCCATCGCTAACCAAGACCTCCGCACCATCCAGTCGGTGAAAGGCATCGGCGCCAAGACAGCTCAGCGCGTCGTTATCGAACTCAAAGACAAAATCGCAAAAGCATCATTCGATGTCCAACAAGATAATTTTTCAACAAATTACAATAATAATAAAATAGAAGCGTTATCTGCTTTGATTGCGCTGGGTTTCGCTAAAAATTCTGCTGAAAAGGTCCTTGACAAAATCATCAAGGATAATGGCTCCGACCTCTCTGTTGAAGATTTGATAAAAAAAGCGCTTAAATTGTTGTAATTGTCTAATACACACATCTAAAAGTGAATTTCGAAAAACAAAAACATAAGTTCATACTCCCACTCTTGATTGCAGTGGCAAGTTTTTCACTGTTGTGGGCTGCCACTACGCCAGACAAACATGTTTATTATAGTAAGTCATCATCCGCAGTGCCCGCCGTGGCCGCCTCCGATGATGATTCTGCTATGATTGAGGCCATTAAAGAACATTTCGCCGCTGTGGAAGATGTGCCTGCTGTCGAAGAAACAGACTCACTTCCTGTCGTTTCGCCGATAGCCCCCCCGCCAGATACTGGCCTGCGTTCCCCAATCCCGTCGTACGATAACAACCCGTTAGACGAAAATCAGTTCTACAGTCCCTTCCACCTCTCTACCCCGCCTTCCTATCACACTGACATCGTATTTGATTCTACTACAAATACTTATCGTTTCCAAAATATGATTGGCAACACGCCTTTCGGGCCGAGTTCCTCCATGACTATCGATGAGTATATCGATTACGACCTCCGTCAGTCTGTCGCCAACTATTGGCGTGACCGCGGTGCCTCTTACACTTCACACGGCAACCGTCCTCGCGGCGGTCTCATCCCGCAACTCCACATCGGCGGCGACATTTGCGAGAGCATCTTCGGTAGCAATACCATCGATATCCGTCCTTCCGGTAACGTTGAACTTATCTTCGGCGTTCTGCATAACCGCAACGACAATCCGTCACTGCCCGTGAAACAGCGTAAGGTCACCCAGTTCAACTTCGATGAAAATATTCAGTTGAACGCCTTGGCCAAAATCGGTGATAAGATTGAGTTCAACCTTAACTACAACACCGAAGCCATGTTCGAATTTGAAAACGAGATGAAGCTCAAGTTCGAAGGCAAGGAAGACGATATTTTGCAGTTGATCGAATTTGGTAACGTGACGCTTCCGTTAAACAGCACCCTCATCACGGGTAGTCAGAGTCTGTTTGGTGTGAAGACGCAATTGAAGTTCGGTAAGTTGTTGGTGACCGCTGTGGCCTCAGAGCAAAAAGCTGAAACAGAAACGATTACCGTTACTGGCGGCGCACAAACCACCGACTTCTACATCAAAGCCGATGAGTATGACGAAAACAAGCACTACTTCCTCAACCAGTATTTCCGCGACCACTACAATCAGTTCCTTTCCACACTTCCGTTGGTGAGTTCTCCGATTGTAATTACAAAGATTGAAGTTTGGCGCACGACGATTGGCTCGGCCACGCAAGATAACCGTAATATTGTGGCTTTCACCGACTTGGGTGAATCTCACCCGCAGTTCGCCGGCTTCTCACCGACTTATGGTGTGAACAGCCCTTGCGATTCTGCCAACAATCTGACCGCTGTGGTCGATACTTCCCTCTATCGTAATCTGGCATCCGTCAACAACAATCTCCGTTCGTTGGGCTTGACCTCCGGTGTCGATTACGAAAAGGTTGAAAGCGCCCGACTGCTGTCGCCTTCTGAATACACTGTCAACACCCAGTTGGGTTTCATCTCCTTGAATACATCGCTTTCTTCCGATCAGGTGCTGGCGGTGGCTTACCAATACACTATTATTGGCGATGAACATGTATATCAAGTGGGTGAATTTGCCAATCAGGTGCCAGCACCGAACTGTATTCGTGCTAAATTGTTGAAAAGCACCACGCTGGATACTAAATCCCCGTTGTGGGATTTGATGATGAAGAACGTTTATAGTCTGAATGCCTACCAGGTTTCGGCTGAAGACTTCATCTTGAATGTGCTATATACCGGTGATGACGAAGGCGTGGCTAATGGCTTCTTCAACTTGGGCAGTCAGAAAAATATCGCGCTGATTAAGCTGTTGAAGCTTGACCGTTTGAATAAGCAGCAGGACACGGTTCCGGATGGTATTTTTGACTTCATCGACAATGCGGCGACCCAGGGCGGTACCATCAATTCTTCCAATGGTAAAATCTATTTCCCGACCATCGAACCCTTCGGCAAGGATCTTCGCGCGGTGTTAACCGAACCTGAAATTGCTGATAGATACGCATTTGATACTTTGTATCGCACAACGAAAACTTTGGCTAAACAATATACCGCCAAAGACAAATATTACTTGGAAGGTAGTTACAAGTCGAGTTCCGGCTCCGAAATTTCGCTTAACGCGATGAACGTGCCGGAAGGCTCTGTCAAAGTTACCGCCGGTGGTATCACGTTGACGGAAAATGTTGACTACACGGTCAACTACAGCATGGGTACGGTCTCCATTATCAATGCCGGCGTGCTTAATTCCGGCACACCGATTACCATTTCTTTGGAAAATCAATCCACCTTCGGCATGACCGACCAGCGTATGTTCGGCTTGAATTTGGATTATGGTTTTTCTGAAAACTTCAACATCGGCGCAACGGTTTTGAACTTGAATGAACGTCCTATTACACAGAAGGTTAACTATGGTGATGAACCGATTAACAATACGATTTGGGGCATGAACCTCAACTATAAAACCAAAGTGCCTTTTGTAACGAAGGCCGTTGACTTGTTGAGTTTCCATAGCACCACCACCGAATCTAACTTCCAGATAGAAGGCGAGTTCGCCCATTTTATCCCGGGCCACTCCCGCGCCATCGGTAAAGAAGGTACTACCTACATCGACGACTTCGAAGCTACGAAATCTACCACCGACCTGCGCTCGATTTACAAATGGCACATGGCTTCCACGCCGCAGGGACAGCTGCAGCTGTTCCCCGAAGCGATGGGCTTTACCGATAGCGACCCCGTCCGTCGTCAGTGGGCATACGGTTACAACCGCGCCAAATTCTGCTGGTACATCATTGACCCGATTTTCTATCGCAACAACAGCGCCACGCCGTCGAACTTGACCGTTGACGATCAGTCGGCCCCGTATGCACGTGAGATTTACGAAACCGAACTTTTCCCGAACAAGGAAAACGGTACTTCCACACCGACGAACATTTCCGTATTGAACCTCGCATTTTATCCTTCTGAACGTGGTCCATACAACTATGATGCCCGTGGTAATGAGGGTTTTTCCGCAGGTGTCGCTCCCGATGGCTCTCTGAATGATCCGGCTTCCCGTTGGGGCGGTATTATGCGCGAGATGGATAACACGGATTTCGAGTCCGCCAACTACGAGTACATCGAATTTTGGATGATGGACCCGTTTATCGAGAATCCCAATCACTCCGGCGGTAAACTTTACTTCAACTTGGGTGATATTTCGGAAGATATTTTGAAGGATGGTAAGAAGTTCTTCGAAAACGGCCTCCCGATTGACGGCAGTGACGAAAATGTGGAATACACCGTCTGGGGCCGCGTCCCGACCATCCAGATGATTGTTACCTCTTTCGATAATACGACCGAAGATGCCCGTCAGCATCAGGATGTCGGTTATGATGGTTTGGTCGATAGCCGTGAAATGGACTTCTTTAAGGATGACTTCTTGGATGAGTTGGAAGGTTATTTGACGCCTGATGCCTTTTCCGCTTTGCAGAATGACCCGTCATCCGACGACTATCACTATTTCCGCGGCAGCGACTACGACGAAGCCGACGTGAAGATTTTGGATCGTTACAAACGCTATAATAATGCGGAAGGCAACTCTCCGGCCGACAACCAGAGCCCGGAAAACTACCCGACCATGGGTACGAACGTTCCCAATATGG
The DNA here is from genome assembly GCA_024400775.1 of Bacteroidales bacterium. Lineage (GTDB taxonomy): Bacteria > Bacteroidota > Bacteroidia > Bacteroidales > WCHB1-69 > UBA1756. The sequence goes on from JAKSMF010000119.1 coordinate 5,511, forward strand.
AGGATGTCAACAATGATAATACGTTGAGTGAAGATGAAAAGTATTATCAGTATGTGATTGACCTTCGCCCTGACCGCATGGAAGTTGGGCAGAACTACATTGCCGACGTATATGAGGCCCAGCCCGAACCGCTGCCGAACAACACGCGTCCGACCACACGTTGGTATCAGTTCAAGATTCCGATTAAGAATCCCGACAAGGTTGTCGGTAACATCTCCGGTTTCAACTCCATTCGTTTCATGCGTGTATTTATGCGTGATTTCAGCGAACCCATCATCTGCCGTTTGGCCACCTTCGAATTGGTGAAGAGCGATTGGCGTACGTACTCTTTGGATTTGATGGAAGACGGTGACTATCTGCCGGCTAACGGCGGCGAAGGCACCAACTTCACGGTCTCCTCTGTCAGCTTTGAAGAAAACGGCAACAGAACTCCGATTAACTACGTGCTGCCTCCCGGCATCGAACGCGAACAGGGATACGGTAGTACTACTTTATATTATGTAAACGAACAGGCATTAACCATGAAGGTGCAGAACCTATCCGATGGTGACGCCCGCGCCATTTACAAAACTACCAACTACGACCTTCGTAAGTTCAAGAGACTCAAGATGTTTATCCATGCTGAAAAAATCAACGCCGGTGATAACATCCATAAAGGTGATGTGACGACCTTCATCCGTTTGGGCTCTGACTTCACCGATAACTATTACGAATATGAAATCCCGGTTGAAATGAGCCCGTGGGGCGTGAATGATTCGTCGTCCGTTTGGCCGCTTGCCAACCGTATGGAAATTATTTTGGATTCCCTCGTTTCTGTCAAGCAGATGCGTAATAAAGAGGTCCGTAACGGCTCTCATCCCAGCCTC